>JBFHES010000167.1:0-10486 GCA_041584015.1 Bacteroidales bacterium | reverse complement strand
CCAAACCGACAAAAATTCCCAAAAGAATTGCAACTGGAGTCTTCCAGGGTTTCGGTGGTATTATTGATTTAAGAATTCCCATAAATTAAGATATTATCATTTTCAGTATTTGAATACCAAAATTACTAATTGATCATGAAGTGAACAATGCCCAAGAACATATTTTACACAATTTGTACTTCTTCTAAATAAACAGTGCACTATGGGATGTCACTTTATATGCTGTTAAACAGTACTACAACTTGATATAAAACATACTAAAGGCCGCTCTTGGAAGTATAATTGTATATAAATTTGCATAGAAAGTAAAACACAACATAAATCACTGATAGACAATGGGATTAATAGAACTCATCAAAGAAAACGCAGCTAAGAACATCCAAAGAATAGTATTACCAGAAAGTTTTGACGACCGAACGATAGAAGCCGCAAATATTATTATTGATGAGGGTTTAGCACAAATCATACTTATTGGTAATCCTGACGAACTGCTAAGCAAAGCAGCCAAAATGGGCTTAAACCATATTGCTAAGGCAACTATTATTGATCCTGAAACATACGAGCACCTTAACAGTTATGCAGACATAATGGTTGAAATGCGCAGTCGCAAAGGCCTTACCAAGGATGCCGCTCTGGAACTTCTCAAGAATCCACTCTATCTGTCAACTCTTATGATTAAAGCCGGAGATGCCGATGGCGAGGTTGCAGGTGCGGATAATACCACCGGCGATGTATTGCGTCCTGCATTTCAGTATGTAAAAACGGAACCAGGAATTAGCGTTGTGTCAGGTGCTTTTATCATGATTTTAAAAGACAAAGAATACGGCGAAGATGGCATGATGGTATTTGCCGATTGTGCAGTTCATCCAAATCCAAATGCTAAAGAACTTGCTGAGATTGCTGTGGCAACAGCTAAGACTACCAAAAGCATTGCTGGTTTCGAGCCTCGTGTTGCTATGTTGAGCTTTTCAACAATGGGTAGTGCCAAGCACGAAATGGTAGACAAAGTTGCAGAAGCAACCAGACTGGCCAAAGAGATGGCTCCGGAATTTATGATTGACGGAGAAATGCAGGCAGATGCTGCTATTGTTGAAGCAATTGGAGCCAAGAAAGCACCAAACAGTGAAATAGCTGGAAAAGCAAATGTGCTGGTATTCCCTACCCTTGAAACAGGTAACATAGCCTACAAACTAGTACAAAGACTGGGACATGCCGAAGCAATTGGTCCGGTGCTTCAAGGAATGGCAGCACCTATTAATGATTTATCCCGAGGATGCTCGGTTAGCGATATAGTAAACCTGGTAGCCATTACAGCTACTCAGGCAGCAGGAATGAAAGTAAAATCAGAAATTGCATAATACAATATAAAATGGCAGAAATTATTGAACCTATTGAAGATTATGGGTTAGGCAAAAAAGCTCCTCAAAAGGGAACTTTATCAAAAATAGCTGTAATAGGCTGTGGTTCTATGGGACAAGAGATAACTCTTCATGTTAGCAAATGCGGTATTGAAGTGGTATTTATTGACATTAGCGAAACCAGAATTAAAGAGGTTTTTGCTAGCATGGATAACCAATTAAACGAAGTAATAAATCACTGGGGATTAACCGAAAGTGAGAAGCGTGGTATCCTTCAAAGAATTCAGGGTTCAACCGACTATAGCGATATAGCCGATTGCGAATTAGTAATTGAAACCATTGATTCTAAAAAACAAGGAACAAGCCTACAGATTAGAAAAGAAGTATTCCAGAAAGTTGAGTCGGTTGTAGCTAAAGATGCTATCATTACATCAAACACAGCAACTCTCATGATTTCAGAATTAGCAGCTGGATTAAAAAATCCTGAAAGAGCAGTTGGATTACATTTCCTATCTCCTGTTGATAAGGTAAAAATTGTTGAAGTAGTTAAAGGTGCTAAAACATCAGTTGATGCTTATGAAATGGTATGCAAGTTTACAAAGCTCATTTCAAAGAATGTGATTAACGTTCATGAATCACCAGGTAACATTCATACAAGAATGGTTGTACCGATTATTAACGAAGCTTGTGAAATACTAATGGAAGGTGTTGCCAGTGTTAAAGACATTGATACAACCATGAAATTAGCGAATGGCAACCTTTACGGACCATTCGAAATGGCCGACAGAATTGGACTCGACAAAGTACTCAAATGGATGAATAATCTTTACGAAGAGTTCGGAGAACAAAAATACAAAGCGTCACCAGTATTAAAACGTTTAGTAAGAATCAATCATCTTGGGAAACGAACCAGTGTTGGTTTTTATAAATATGTTGACGGTGTTGCCACCGAAGAAACAGTTACTTGTGCAGAAATCAGATAGATAATTCAAAAGAAAAGAAAAGATGAAAATTTTAGTACTGAATTGTGGTAGCTCTTCAATAAAATACCAATTATTTAACATGGAATCTCAAGAGGTTCTAACCAAAGGGATTGTTGAAAAAATTGGGATGAAAGGTTCTTTCCTTAAATTATCGAAAGACAATGGCGATAAAGTAAAACTTGAAGGTGAAATTTTAACTCACCAAGATGGTATCGAATATATTCTCGGAGTATTAACCAGCAAAAAGCATGGTTGTATTTCAAGCCTCGAAGAAATTCAGGCAGTTGGTCACAGAGTAGCTCATGGTGGTGAATATTTCCAGGGAAGCGCTTTTGTTGATGAAGAAGCTAAAAACAAAATTGAAAAGTTGATTGCTTTAGCTCCTCTTCACAACCCGGCCAACCTTAAAGGTATTACTGCAATGGAAGCTCTTTTACCAAATGTACCTCAGGTTGCAACATTCGACACTGCATTCCATCAGTCAATACCGGCTTATGCTTATATGTATGCCATCCCTTATTCACTTTATGAGAAGTATGGTATCCGTCGTTATGGTTTCCACGGAACAAGCCACAAGTTTGTAGCACAAACGGCATGTAAATCTTTAGGTGTTGATTTTAACAACAAGCGAATTATCACTTGCCATCTTGGAAACGGTGCTTCAATTACAGCTATCAAGAATGGTAAATCAATTGATACATCAATGGGTTTAACTCCTGTTGAAGGTCTTATTATGGGTACGCGTTCTGGCGATCTCGACTTAGGTGTTCTTACTTTTATTATGAACAAAGAAGAGGTTAGCGGAAATATTGCCAACACCATTATTAATAAGCACAGCGGTATGTTAGGTGTAACTGGTGTTTCATCAGACATGCGCGAAATTGAGGAAGCTGCGGAGAATGGACACGAACGTTCAATCCTTGGTTTAGAAATGTATCGTTACAGAATTATTAAATACATTGGTGCATACATTGCTGCGCTTGGCGGACTTGACATGTTGATTTTTACCGGTGGAATTGGAGAGAACGATCCAGAATCGAGAGAATTAATTAGCAAACAATTCGAGTATGTAGGCGTTGACTTTGATAGCGAAATGAACAAAGGTAAGCGTGGTAAAGAAGTAGTTATTACCAAACCAGATTCGAAAGTAACAGTAATGGTTGTACCTACAGACGAAGAGTTTGTGATTGCGACTGATACCATGGAAATTGCTAAAAACCTTTAATTAGAAAATCTTTAATTGTAAATAAAAACCTTAACTATGGTAATTACAAAATTAGACCAGATGTTTGAAGCCCTGCGTGGTCAGGACAAAATGAGATTGGTTGCAGCGTTTGCAAACGATAATCATACAATTGAAGCAGTAAATGCAGCAGTTGAGAAAGGTATTGTTGATGCAACATTAGTTGGCGACGAAGCAACAATTAAACAGGTTTGCAAAGAAGAAGGAATTGACGTTTCTAAATTTGTAATCGTTCAGGAAAGCAACGATCGCAAAGCAGCAGTTAAAGCTGTGGAATTGATTAATGCTGGTGAAGGCGAGATTTTAATGAAAGGTCTGGTAAGCACAGAGAACTACATGCGTGCCATCCTTAACAAGGAAAAAGGCTTAATGCCTCCAAAGGCAGTTCTTAGTCATGTTACAGTTATTGAAAACCCTCATTATCACAAGTTATTAGTAGTTGGTGATGTTGCAGTAATGCCTGCTCCTGACTTAAATGAAAAAATTGCCATTGCAAACTATTTAATTGCCACATCAAAAGCTCTTGGTGTTGATACTCCTAAGGTTGCAATAATTGGTGCTTCCGAATCCGTTTCTCCAAAAATTCAATCGTCTGTTGATGCTGCTATTATTACTAAAATGGCCGACAGAGGACAAATTAAAGGAGCCTTAGTTGATGGTCCACTTGCCTTGGATCTTGCTATCGACAAGGAATCTGCAGATATTAAGAAAATAACAAACCCGGTTGCTGGTGATGCAGACTGTTTATTATTTCCAAACATTGAAGCTGGAAACGTATTTTATAAAACAAATACGAAGCTTGCCGATGCACAACTAGGTGCCATCGTAGCTGGTGCAAAAGCTCCATGTATTTTATCATCTCGCGGCGACAGCGCTCAAACAAAGCTTTATTCTATTGCTTTAAGTGCTTTAATTGCAAAAATGAATAAATAATAATCTAAAATATTTTTAATGGCCATGCCAACACCAATTATCGTTTGCATGGCCATTTTTATTTGAGATTAAAATCATCGCATGAAACCAATCAGACATCTTAACGAAATTGCTACACAACTGATAAATGCTGGAACACGCAAGAAAATTGCCGTAGCATGTGCCGAAGATGCCAACACCATAAGCGCCATTGCCAATGCCGTTAACAACGGATTTGCAACAGCTGTAATGATTGGCGATAAAGCTGCTATCGAAAAAGTAGCAAAAGAAAACAACATTAATCCCGCCATATTTACGATTGTTCACATTCCTGATGCAAAGCAAGCAACACGTGAAGCAGTGCGCATGGTTAAACAAGACGAGGCCGATGTTCTAATGAAAGGTCTGATAGGAACCGATCATTTCCTAAAAGAGGTATTGAATAAAAAAACAGGCTTGCTGCCACCTAAAGCAATAATGAGTTATGTCTGTGCAATTGAAGTACCTTCCTATCATAAACTAATTTTTGTTACAGACACAGCTGTAATTCCACACCCCGATTTAAACCAGAAAGTTGCGATGCTTAACTATGCTGTTAATATGGCAAATAAGTTAGGTATTCAACAACCCAAAGCTGCCCTTATTGGTGCTTCAGAGAAGGTTGGTAAAGCATTCCCAAATAGTATCGATTATGCCCTGATATCACAAATGGCTCAACGAGGTCAGATTAAGAATTGCATAGTTGACGGACCACTGGATGTCTTCCTTGCCTGTGATAAGGCAAGCCTCGAGATTAAAGGTGTGAAAACACCAGTTGAAGGAGATGCGGATATTTTACTATTCCCAGACCTTGAAGCCTGCAATAGTTTTTACAAGGGTTTAATGCTATTTGCCGGAGGCGAACTTGGTGGTTTAATACAAGGCACAGAAAAACCAGTTGTGGTAATGTCTAGAAGCGAAAGTGCAAAATCAAAATATTATTGCATAGCCTTAGCATGCCTAATGGCGGAGAGTTAATAAAGTACAAATTGTACGATTAAAAAAGTTATGAGCGACAACAAGATTTTAGCAATAAATCCGGGATCAACATCAACAAAGATTGCGGTATATAATAACACAACCATTGAGTTGATCAAAACAATTCGCCATTCCAGCGAAGAGCTCAAGGATTTTGAAAAGATTACCGATCAGTTTGCTTCTCGAAAAGAGCTTATTTTGAAAGAACTTGAAGATGCAGATGTAAGGGTAAAAGATCTCTCTGTGGTAATAGGCAGAGGTGGTTTGGTAAAACCTATTCCATCCGGAGTTTACGAGGTAAACGAGCAAATGAAAGCAGACCTTATAGACAGTCCGCTTGGTGAGCATGCCAGCAACCTTGGTGGTTTAATTGCCGATGATATTGCCAATTCATTAAAAAATGTAAAGGCCTATATCGTAGATCCCGTTGTGGTTGATGAAATGCATGACGTAGCCAGATTTGCTGGTCATCCAAAATTTGAGCGTGTATCTATTTTTCATGCTTTAAATCAAAAATCAACGGCACGAATTCATGCAGAATCGCTGGATCAGGATTACAACGAGATGAACATGATTGTGGTGCATTTGGGCGGAGGTATTTCTGTTGGTGCACATAAAAAGGGTCGTGTAATTGATGTGAATAATGCATTGGATGGTGAAGGACCATTCTCTCCTGAAAGATCGGGTACCCTTCCTGTAGGCCAGCTGGCAAAACTTTGTTTCTCCGGTAAGATTACGCTTAAGGAGATTAAAGAAATTATTAAAGGAAAAGGTGGCTTGGTAGGATACATGAATACCAACGACGCCTACTCTGTTGAAATGAAAGCACGTGAAGGAGACAAGGATGCAATAGCGGTTCAGGATGCCATGTGCTATCAGGTTGGCAAAGCTATTGGCGAAATGGCTGCGGTATTAGAAGGTGATGTGAACGCAATCATTCTGACCGGAGGTATTGCTCACAACGTATATTTAGTAGAGTACGTTAAGAAAATGGTTTCGTTTATTGCTCCTATTGCTGTCTATCCGGGTGAAGATGAAATGAGAGCTCTGGCAATGAACGGCTTAAGAGTATTGAAAGGACAAATTGAGCCATCGGTTTACCAGGTGGATTAATACATAAACATTTTGTTAACAAATAGCCCCGATAGTATAAACCATCGGGGCTATTTATTTCAAACAAGGGCTTATCCCCTCTTTACAGAAACATTCATTTCAATATCCTGACGAAGGTGCTTTTTAACGGCACAAAGACCAGCTACTTGCACAAGTGCTTTGTCGTACTTCTCCGGAAAATCAGCTGGTACGTTTATTACAATTTGTACTAAACCGATAATACCCTTTTCCTTATCATATTGTTGTTCTTGCTGCAGTGTAATTCCATCGGTAGGAATTCCACGTTGATCGCAGAACCCACGAACATAAATACCTGCACAAGTACCAAGCGCAGCTAAAAACATTGTAAATGGTTCCGGATATTCTCCTTCACCTCCACCCTTTGGATGCTGATCCGTCTTTAAGGTAAAGCCATTCACATCAGCAAAAACCTGTTTCTTTCCTTTAAAATATATATCCATTGTTTCTTATTTAATATTTATCCTACAAAACTAATTATTACATTTATTTATCTACATATGTTTATTTAATATTATTACTGCTTCACAACAGCAACACCACTTGCCTGTGGTCATTCGCGCATGCGCTCCAATTCCATTTTCAATTTCATTATATCCATGGCATATTTACAATTATCAAGCAGGTTAAAGTCATAAATCTGATCTTTACCAAAATACTGAACCATATCGTTAAACTTCGTACGCTCAGCTTCCTTAAGTCGGGCAAACTTTCGTTCCAACTGGTCAAGCTCTCTGGGCGACGGGCATTTGCTTTTATAGGTTTGCAATAATCCATGCTCTGTTTTTAAAGCATAAAGCTTGTCTAAATTAAAATATTGCAACATTACTTCACGAAACAAACTATCGCTCACACTTGCAATTGAATAACTATTATAATAGTCAATCATGGTTTCCGAAGTAAAACGTGGTTGCTGCTCATAACAGATATAGTCATAATAATTAAACGTTTCGATGTAAAACTTATCATAAACAGGATGACGGCGCATGGCTCCTCCGTTAACCGTTGGTTTCCCGAAATTAGACTTACGTGCTAAGCGGAGTGTGTCGATTTTACTACCTGGTGTCCAGGGCTCAATTAGCATAACCGGAAACCAATAACTCAGGTCAACTGGCTCTTCTTGTTCAAACACTTCGCATAAGTCTTGTTCCTTTTTTGAGCGCACAATTACATTCTCATAGTTATAGATCTCATCGAAAAAAGGAGTAATTGAGGAAAGTAATAGATCGGCAAGATGCCCTTTATAAATTGATGGATATTGTGGTTCACTAAATCGCTTGTCATAGTCGAAGTTAGAATTAGATACACTGGTGGCTATTGTAAAGGTATCACTGCTAGAATTAACATAGGTATAGTTGTAATCGATAAAAGCATGGCTCAACACAGGTTCATCGTCGATTAATTCAAAACTCATTTTATAATTCAAAGTCATAGGCCCAATAATCTCTCCATCCGATTGAGGTATAATTGGCTTTTGATCACTGTCTTTAAACTTTTTATAACATTCTATTTTCTTTAGTTGTAGAAGAGAATCTACATAGATTACGCCATGATAATGCTCGTCTGTTTTGGCTTGAAAGCTAATCTCATGTATCAGCATTTTATCTAAACGACTTGCGGTATAACTAAACGTAAATAATTCTCTTAGCCACTTTTTTGAAGTAAACTGTAATGGAAAATCCGGGAAAGAAAATACATCTTCGCCTTTGGTAAATAACCTGATGAATAGCATTATTGGAGAGAGGTAAGTTGTGGCAAAATAGCCCTCACCATCTGGTAGGTTTGCAAATTGATGTTTACCTGATTTAAACATTATCCGATGTATGCCATCTACTGAAGACTCAACATTGTAGAATCCTTCGAAAAACTCAATAGGCTTTTCATCTGCGGTTGAATGAAACCTGAAAAACGATTTGCCTTGTCGCGCTTTAGATATGTATTGAACGTTTTTTCGACGAGCCTTTTTTAAAAGTTCAACAATGTAATCTTCGTGAACCACATTTACATCAGACAGTGTAAATGGAGATGGCTCAAGCAAAATCTCAATGGAGCGATGCTGCATCTCATTGGTTAGTTTAAGCTGGCTAGAGCTGTAACCTATGTACGATACTTCGATTGTTAGCGGACATATTGCAGTTCTAAATTCAAAATAACCATCGCTATTAGAAATAGTTCCACGGTTTGAATTAACGTTAGTTATGGTAGCAAACGCAAGCTGCTCGCCAGTTTTCGCGTCTTTAATTGTTCCTTTAAAAAGATGTTGAGCATAGGCAACATTACTAAAAAAGTAAACCAGTAAAACTACAAGCAACAGTGGCTTAAGTATTTTCATGATGGGGTTTCTTAATTTAACTTTATCAGTATTTGGCTTTTGGATGATGAAGATAAGCAATTTCCATATAATTTTCCGATACTTTGCCAGTTCTATTTAAGCCCAAAAGTTAAACCAAGAATACTGCAAGTTAGCGATTACTCTTCTCCGTTGAACCAATATTTTAAGCGGGCTACCTTTTCGCGGGCAACAATAATCTCACTGTCAAATTTAAACTTAGGAACAATCTTCAATCGGCTATTCGAATAAACAATTACATCGGCAATCCCATTAATATTTAAAATATGAGAACGATTAACCCTAAAGAATAAATTTGGATCGAGCAGCTCTTCCAAATCTTCCAGTTTATAATCGATGATGTATTTTTTTTGTGCATCGGTTACAATATATACTACACGTCCATCGGCATATAAAAAGAGGATTTCCTCAGATTTTATAGAGCGAATATGCTCGCCCACCTTCACCATAAAGCGGGTTTTGTAGTTTTTCTGAAACTGCGCCAAGGCCTGGCTCAATTCCTCAATTTGCAATTGCGACTTGGCATCAGGCAAATTGGCTTTGAGCGTTTTTATCTTTTCAAGACTTTTATGCAGCGCATCGTACGTAACCGGTTTCAATAAATAGTCGATACTGTTTACCTTAAAAGCCTCAATGGCATACTCTTGATAAGCAGTGATAAATATAACTGGCGTAAGCACCTCAACCCGCTCAAAAATTTCCAGACTAAGGCCGTCTGCCAATTGAATATCCATGAATATTAAGTCTACAGCATTGGCTTCATTCTGGAGCCACTTTACGGTTTGAGAAATATTATCAATTCTATCAGCAATCACAATTGACGAATCGTAGCGCTTTATTAACAACTCTAGCTTTTCGGCAGCAGGTCTCTCATCCTCAACAATCAATACATTCATGGCTCAATACTTATTCGTTTGTTTCATCATCAATAAAAATCTTAGGAATAGTCATAGTACTAACCATTCCATCTTTCTCAAAGCTGATGCGCTTTCCTGTGAAATAAGAAAAGGCATTATTAATCTTGTCAAGCTTTTCTTCGCCGGCTGTACTTGTGGTAAGTCGCTCATTTGCCTCCAATTTAAACATCAACTGCGATGAAGCTGATCCGTTTATTGTAATTTTAATTTTGGCGTTGGCCGAAACAATGCTTCTGTTAACAGCACGTTCCAGTAGTATTAACAAAGTACATGGAACAATGTATACCTCATCAAACTCAGTTAGTTCATTAATCAATTGTATATGATCGTCATACTTGGCATTAAGTACATACAGCAATCCATCTAAAGCCTTTAGCTCCTCTGTGAGTTTAACCAAATCGCTGGCCTTCGTTGATAACACGTAACGGTAAACTTCCGACAAATTTTCCACCAGTGTTTCGGCATTATGTGGTTGTGTTTGAATGAAAGAAATAAGTGTTTCAAGGCTTGCAATCAGCAATTCTGGATTCAGGTCGTTTCGGTAATTCTGAAAATCAATTTCCAAACTTTCGCTT
>JBFHES010000166.1:0-10507 GCA_041584015.1 Bacteroidales bacterium | reverse complement strand
GTTTCGGTGATATTTGTTGGCTGGCCTAAAACCAACCAACCCTTGTATGGTGCACCTGCAAATCCTATTTGGCTTGTTGCAATGTTTGCAGCGTAGTAGCCGTCATTTGCATCGTTGCTACTTTGCAGGCTTATGGTGTTATCCATATCAAATGTAAAGGCATTTGACGAGGTCCAGTTGTCCGCAATTTCATAGGGGCCGTCAGTTGACCAAATGTCGAAACTGTTATTTGGTATTACCTGAGCAAAGCTTTCTGATCCGCTCGTGACAAAGCAAAACACAATCAAAACAACTACTATGTTTAGTATTCTTGTCATTAAAATAGTCCCCAGGGATATTCGTTTCTTTCTACACAAAACTCACCCGATGCAGAATCCACGGTGTTAAAAATAAAATCTAATTGAGCAGATGCTCCAATCGGTGCATATGGTTCGTTCAGGATCATGTGATACTCGCCACTACTGATGTTTTGAATTTCCAGTTGTAGATTATAAAGGCAATTGCAGTTGCACAAAGCATTGTCCTCGTGTTCTGATATTACAATGGTGTCGCCGTTAAGGCTAATGTCGGCAGTTATCGCTTCCGGACAACAATTAAAACCAGCATTGTAATGATTCAGTTCTAGCAAGCCATTATTGAGATTGTAAGTGATGCAACTTAGATTGTTGTCAAGCGATTGTATGTTACTTGTTTGCTTTTTATCCAGGCAATCACTAAAGGCTGTAAGTGCACCAATTGGTGTTTCTTCAGCTGTTTCTTCTTCACATTGAACAAACACAATGAAGCTTAGTAATAGTATGGAAATTAAAGCTGACCTTTTCACATTATTAATTTTACTTTACCATGATGTGCAAAGTCTTTAATTGGTTGCGTTCAATCATAAAACTTTAGCAGGTTTTTTTAAATGAAATTAAATCTGGCTAAAACCAATCTTTGTATGGCGCACTTAAAGGATTTATATTGCCATTATTTCTATATTTACAACAAAATTATTTGAGATGAAGAAAGTAGCTTTCATACTTGCCATTGGGGCAATTGGTTTATTCGCTTCTTGCAAGGAATGCACAACGTGTATTATTCGAGCAGGCGAAATAGAATTAAGTGCAAAAGAAAAATGTGGTACTGAACGTGCAGTTTCGCAATTTGAAGATGATCAGAAAGCAGATGCAAAACAGCTTCTGGAAGATGGAATTGATGGTGCCAGAGCGTATTGTACGCGCAATTAGTATTAATGAGTTTTCTTCAAATGTGTTTTAATAATCGGTCGATGAAAAAAATAGTATTCCCCATATTAGCCCTGATGCTCGTTGTATCAGTTTTTACTTCGTGTAAGAAATGTGTTACCTGTAGTATTGAACGATTGGATGGAACCGTTGATGCTGAATATGATCAGTTCTGCGGTACATCAGACGAGGTTGATGAGTTCAAAAAAGAACTTCAAAATAAATCCAATAGTGTAATTGGTGATGATGGTATAGTTATTTGTACCAACGATTAACCAAGATTATAAAATAGCTTGAACTAGCTGAGCGAATGCTTTTTGCTTAGCTGTTCAATTTGTTTTTCAATCAATTTGTAGGTTTCGTCGCTAACTGCTACAAGAGGTAACCTCAATTCATTCTGTACAATCCCCTGAATGTTAAGTGCGGCTTTAACTCCTGCTGGATTTCCTTCCATAAACAAACTTGAATATAAATCAAACAGATCATAATGAATGGCTCTTGCTTTTGCGAAATCACCTTCTAATGCAGCGCCAATCATTGTTGAAAATGGTTTAGGAAATGCATTACCTGCAACAGAAATGATTCCATCTAACCCAGCCGAAAGTTGAGGGACAGATAAATTGTCGTCCCCAGAAATTACGGCAAATCCTTCGGGACGCTTTCTTGCTATTTCAGTGAATTGATCAAAATCTCCGGATGCTTCTTTTATGGCAACAATATTATTGAAAGCATTAGCAAGTTTAAGGGTGGTGTCTGCTGTCATGTTTACACTGGTTCTGCCTGGTACGTTGTACAATACTACATCAACCGGACTTGCTGTTGCAATTGCCTTAAAATGCTCGAATAATCCAATTTGAGTTGGCTTGTTGTAGTAAGGGGCAACCGATAATATTGCATCAATCCCGGCGAAGTTTGTGTTCTTTAGCGTATGCACTACTTCACTTGTATTGTTGCCTCCAAAACCAACAATCAATGGCACTCGACCCTTGTTCTTTTCAATAAAGAAGTTGATTACACTTTGGCGCTCATTAGCCGATTGCGTGGCTGATTCAGCGGTTGTTCCCAAGGCAACCAGATAGTTTACCCCATTATTTATTAGATGATTGATTAGTTTCTCAAGCGCATTAAAATCAATTGATTTATCGGCGTTAAAAGGAGTTACTACGGCTACACCTGTTCCTGAAAATTTATGTTTTAACATGGCTAAATAAATGGATTAAACGTTGGAGTAAAGTTAGAACCTAATATGTGTATTACAAGAAAATTATACTTTCAACTGACTTAAATATTGTTTCAATTGGATGGTGAGTTTGGCAATCGATTGGTCGTTCCCCAAATTTATCATAAAATCGAGATGGTTTGCATTTTCAGCGTAAATGCCTGTTTTAAATTTTGCATTTGCCAATGCTGAGCAATAATGCAAGGGGAAACTGCTTCGTGTGAAAAATTCAAAGTGTAAATCGAATTGCTGTTTTAGTAATTCATTAACAGACGGGGTTTTTGGTTGCATTAGCCAGTTGCAGTCTTTTTTATTGAAGCATGTTTCGTTGTTATCCAGCATAATTTGATCTATAGGCTCCTTTGTGGCTGCATATCCTAAGAAGTTAATTTTTATGCCCTGTTCATTTAACCACTTCGCAAAATTCTTAATGTTTGATAACTCTTGTGTATTTAAAACATCAAAAATAATAAGCGCTGTTTTTGAATTGGCCGGTGTTTGTGTCGACTTGCTTCTTCGGCTATTTTTTATCTTTTTTTTCAGAAAGAAATTTGCCAGTCGATATCGTATGCTGTTCTGATTTTCCACAGTGCAATATTAATGTATTCCTCTGTAAATTCAATTTCTTGGGGAAAAAACAAACGGGAATTATTACACATAATTCCCGCGTTATTTTTAGGTGTCAATTTGTTAATTGGTAAAGAAATCGAAAATATTGCCCAATGAACTTGTCTGAGATTTGTACATTTCGGTGTAGGTGCATCGGGTGCATGATACGGTGCTGAACTTTTTGTTTTGAACATCAAAAATTTTAGCGAATCTTCCGCCTACTGCCCTGAACTCATCCAGCTCATATTGTTTGTTTCCACATTTTGGGCAGGTGTAGTTTAATCGTGTGTCTCTCATTATTCTTCGGGTTTATTATTAGGACTTTCTTTTTTTAAACGCCCAGCGGATTTGAGCGCCTTGTCAATTATCCATTCGATTTGACCATTTGTACTGCGAAATTCATCGGCGGCCCATTTTTCAATAGCTTCCATTTTCGATGCTTCTATTCTTAGTGCAAATGCTTTCTTCTTCGACATATTCTAATAAATTGTGCCGGTATTCACAATTGGCGTTGCTTCTTTATCTCCGCAAAGTACCACCATCAGGTTACTTACCATTGATGCTTTTTTCTCATCGTCCAATTCTACAATTTTTTTGTCGCTAAGTTGCTCTAAGGCCATTTCAACCATACCAACGGCGCCTTCAACAATTTTAAATCTAGCCGCTACAATAGCAGTTGCCTGTTGTCTCTTTAGCATTGCCTGAGCAATTTCCTGTGCATAGGCTATGTAATTAATTCTTGCCTCAATTACATGAATACCTGCAATTTCAAGACGTTCTCTAATCTCACGTTCCAATTCATGGTTTACTTCTTCGCCACCCGACCTTAAAGTTATTTCTGCGTCATGATCTTCAAAATCATCATAAGGATAAATACCAGCAAGTTTACGTAAAGCGGCTTCGCTTTGCACCACAACAAAATGTTCAAATTCATCAACTGCAAATGCAGCCTTGTAGGTGTCTTCTACTTTCCAAACCAGTACAAGACCAATCATAATTGGATTACCAATCTTGTCGTTTACCTTGCTTGGTTGGCTGTCGAAATTACGAGCACGCAGAGAAATCTTCTTTTTCACAAATAGCGGATTCACCCAAAAGAAACCGTTCTTTTTTATGGTGCCTTTGTAGCTACCAAAAAGGATCATTACCGTTGATTGATTAGGGTTTACAACAGTAAAGCCAATAAGCAAGATTACATCAATGATAATGAGTGAGAGAAACCAAGGATTGCGCATGCCTATTAAGCCAAATAGGGCTATTGCCAGCAGCACAATTACTAAACTTACTATTCCGTATCCCGAAATAGGCGAATAACTTTTTTCATTTTCCATAGCGGTTGTTATTTAGTTTGTAATGATATTAAAATGATATCACAATAATAGTAAATTATCTTATACCACGCAAATCTTATTTTTAGGCTATGATGAGAGATGTAATTTTGTTTCGATCATTTCTATTAGATTTGTAGTAAGTACAATGAACGAGTATAATAATAAAACATTACGATAGATTTCAATATGGAAAATTTTAAAGTAGACAATCCGGTTAAGATAAATTTTGGGAAAGATGTGTGCAATGAATTGGCTACCAATATTAAAACGTTTGGTAGCAGGGTGCTGTTAATTTACGGCAAAGGATCGGTTAAGAAGAATGGTATCTATGATAAAGTAGTTGCCCAGTTGAAACAGGCAAATAAGGAGATTTTTGAATTTTCAGGAATTAAATCAAATCCTACAGTGGCTGATGCCCGAAGGGCTGTTGAGTTTTGTGTTACAAATAAGATTGAGTTAATTGTTGCTCTTGGTGGCGGAAGTGTTATTGATACAGCTAAGGCTGTAGCTGTTTGTGTTGAAGGTGGCTTAGATCCGTGGGATGTTTTTAAGCGAAAAGTAAGACCAACGGCAGGTGTTCCAATTATTTCAATACTCACCCTTGCAGCCACTGGCACGGAAATGAATATGTTTGCGGTTCTGCAAAATGAAGACACCAACGAGAAAATTGGTTTTGGTGTACCTGAAATGTACCCGGTTGAATCATACTTAGACCCAAGTTTTACTTTAAGCGTCAACAAGGCATATACAGCTTATGGGCTTGTGGACCTAATAGCACATTCATTAGAGAATTATTTTGGTTCGGGTAAGGCTCCTCTGGCAGATAAGTTGGTTTTTGCAGTGGTAAATGAAGCCATTGAAATTGCACCTCGTTTATTGGAGGATTTAGATAATTATGATTTACGCGCTCGTATGATGTGGGCTGCTACCATGGCATTAAACGGTTACAATAATTATGGTCGTAAATCAGGCGATTGGGCCGTTCATGCCTTAGGACATTGCATGTCAATGTTATTTGATACACCGCATGGCGCATCTTTATCAATCATGTATCCGGCCTGGATAAAGTTACTTTCCAGAACTGTGCCTGAGCGTATTTCAGAATTAGGTCTTGCTTTGTTTAATGACGATTCTGTTGATGGTTGTATTGCGAAACTTACCGAATTCTTTAAATCATGTGGAAGCCCTGTTACCCTTGCGGAGGCAGGAATTACAGGGGAGCAGCGCGAGCAGCTAAAGCAACTATGGATTGATACCAAAGCAGCAGGATACGTTCATGAGGTGGTTGATACGGATTATGATGATTTGTTGTCATGGGTATAGTTTGTTGAGACTGAACCTAATGAATATAACAATTGTTTCTTCACTGGATTGGTATCCAACATATAGGTAGTCCTAAAGTGATAACGAAGTTGTACTAAACTATGAGCTATGAGATTTAATAGAATTTATTTGTGTTTTGTTTTAATTGTTGTAATGATTGGTGCTGTCCCTGCTACTATGCTGGCACAATCTTTAAATAGTGTAAATCCTGATCATGGTTATCAGAATACTCAATTAACAGTGACCATTAGCGGACAGAATACCAGTTTTGGACAAGGAACTGCAACTACGCAGGTTTGGTTCGAACAAGGCACAAACACACTTATGTATCCTTCATCTGTTGCTGTTATTGATGCAAATACAGTTGCAGCTGATATTTATCTGTCGCCGTTTTATCAGACAGGAACTTATGATGTAAAAGTGCTCAACTCAATTGATGGTCAACTTACTTTGGCAAATAGTTTTACACTGTTCCCATTTCAAAACATGGCTGAGATTATTAACGTTACGCCTCAGACCGGAGAGACCAGTTCTGTTATAAACGTCACCATAAGTGGACAAAATACCAGTTTTGGTCAGGGAACAAGTACAACCAATGTTTGGCTTGATAAGGGAGCGGGAACAGTAATTTATCCTACTAATCTAAATGTAGTTGACAATACTACCCTGAATGTTGAGTTAACCCTTCCGCATGATCAAGCAATAGGCATGTATACCGTAAAGGTGAATAATAGTATTAATGGATTGTTAAGTTATATTGGATTTGATGTTCAAACGAATATGGATCCACCTCAAGTGCTTAGCATTTCGCCTAATGAATCGTATAGGGGAGAAGTGCTTACCGTTGACATTAGCGGATATAAAACGCATTTTGGTCAAGGTACAGCAACAACTCAGGTGTGGTTAGAAGAACCCGGATCGTTTCTATTTGCCGATAATCTGAACATGCTTAATTTAACTGATTTAAATGCTGATTTAAATATTGGAATAACACAGGATACTGGTTATTACGATCTAAGAGTTGAAAACTATATTGATGGTTCTATGACATTGCCGTCGGCATTTAGAGTTTTAACCGATACGACCCATATCATAGAGCAGTATGCAAAGCATTTAGCTGTATATCCGAATCCTTGTCGTGATCTGGTAAATATCCAATTTAATACAAATAGCGGTGGATATTTGCAGTTGTTTAATGGGCAGGGCGATGTGGTGCGTCAAATGAAACAGACCAGTCGTAATGCTCGTTTGGGCTTGGCAAATTTGCCTGCGGGAGTTTACGTTTACCGCATGATTGAAGGAGCAAGTATTAGCACAGGTAAATTGATTATCGAATAATAATTACCTTGGAGAATATACAAAGCTGGGGGTTGCTGAATAGCAGCTCTCAGCTTTTTTGTTTGAAACCAGGCTATAGAACGAAGTTTATATTATTCCATTAGATAAAGGTATTGGCGAATATTTGAGAATCGGTGGTTCAACAAAGGAAGACTAACCTGAGAATAAATGACCGCAGATGATAAGAAAAGCAGCATCACAATTTCTGCCTTTCGCAAATTAATAGTACAAAAAAAGGACGGCCATTGAGCCGTCCTTCACTATAGTGTCGTTTGTATTTATTTAATAATAATCAGCTTCTTTTGTAGCAAGGTGTTGTTGCTCAATTCAATCTGCAACATGTTAATTCCTGAAGGAAGATTGTTTATCTCCAGTTTACCATCTGATATTCTGGTAGACTTCTCAGAATAGATTTGCTTGCCTGTAATATCGAATACTTTAAAGGAAGCAGCACTTGAAGCTAAGTCGTTCAACTCAACTACAATGTTACCGTTACTTGGATTTGGATATACATTAATCATGTCTGATAATACAGATTCTGAAATGCCGGTTAAGTCGAGAATGCGAATGGTATCAGAATATTCACAACCTTTTGAATCCGTAATTAAAACGGTATATAATCCAGCGCAAAGGCCTGATGCATTATACGTTGTTTGAGCGTTCGGATCATCCCATAAATAGGTGAAAGGTGGTGTGCCTCCATCGGTATTGGTAACGGTCGCAAAACCGTCGCATGCAGTACCAAAAGAGTTATGTGTTGCAAAATCGAAGGTTAGCGAATCTGGTTGTAAGATGGTGAAATCTTTCACTACGAAACATTCTGCTGCATCAGAAACTGTAACCTGATATACTCCAGCGCAAATATTCTGAAGTGCTCCATCAGGGGTTGTTCCAACTCCCGGCACCGACCATGCATAACTGAATGGTGCCATTCCAAATAATGGGCTTAACTGAACTGTTCCATCGCAGCCACCGTAACAATTGGCAGGTGCCATAAGAATGTTAGCTCCTACAAAGTTCGATACACTGAAGGTCATGCTATCGCGATGAACGTTTCCACAAACATCAGTAAAATCTACCCAGAAGGTATTTGCTCCATCTTGTGGTGCAAATGAAATAGTTGGAGTTGATTCTCCTGTGTTCCAGTTGTAGGTTACAGCATTGTTAACATCGGTTTCAATTGTAATTGATGAAGGAACTGTTACCCCACCGCAAAATAGTGAATCTGTATTGGTAATGTGTGAACCGTTTAAATTTGGAGGACTTTCAATTTCAAAATTCTCGGTGAATTCGCAACCACCAGCATCTCTAACTAAAACACTATAGTTGCCACCACATAGGGTGTTTATTGTGTTTGATCCAACGGTGCCTATATTACCAGGACTCCAGATATATTCAAAAGGTGTAATCCCTCCGGTTGGTGTAATCTCTACTACTCCATCACAACTATTAAAGCAAGTTGTAGCTTGTACGCTTGAGGAGATACCAGAAAGGGTTGATACCACAACATTTATATAGTCTGTTTTACTGTTACCGCAATTATCAGAGATCTCAACGCTATATTGAGTTGTTCCTTGAACAGGCACTACGGATATATAAGAGCTCGTTTCACCGGTGCTCCAAAGATAATTAGCTTCCAGGTTAGATGATGCTTCTAACTGAATAGATGCAGGAGGTGCAACGCCGCACCACATGGTGTCAGTAGAAATAATCATTGATGCTGCAGGATCGAATAGTGGCGGCTCTTCAATAATAATATCATCTTCATAAATACATCCGGCAAAATCAATTACCGCTAAGGTAAAGGTGTCCGGACAAACGGAATCGAGCGTATTTACATAGGTGGTAAAAGTTCCAAGGTTATTGGATCCCCATTGGTAATAATATGGTGGAATCCCATAAGGAGTAAGCACTTCAATTGTTCCATCGCAAACTTGGAAGCACGAGGTGTTTTCAGCAACAACCGACGATGAAGTCAATACATCCGAAACATATACTCTGATGGTGTCTGATACATTAAACCCGCAGTAATCCGTAATATCAACGTAGTAGGTATTGATACCAATGTTTGGCGATACGTCTTGCTGATTATTGGTGGCTACACCACCGTTCCATGTAAAATTAACATCGGATATGTTTGCGAAAGCTTCAAGTTGAATTTGCCCCGGACTTTCACAGAAAGTTGTATCGAATGGTACAATTCCGGAGGATGTGCTTAGTGCGGCACTTGGCTGGTTAATCATGAAATTATCATCAAATTCGCAATAGGAATTATCTGTAACTGTAACCGTATAATTACCCCAGCATAAGTCGTTTCTATTACCAGTTGGTGTTGTGTTAGTCATGTCGGACCAGCGATAGAAAGTACCAGGAGTACTTCCAATTGTAACTGGTGTAGATGTTACCGTACCATTGCATCCACCATGACAAAGTGCATCTTCACTAATAACATTTAGTCCTGCAAGATTGGATACTCCAATTGTCAGGCTGTCACGGATACCATTTCCGCAAATGTCAGTTACCTCAACCCAGTACACATCATGGTTTCCAGGTATTGGAGGAGTTACTGTTATAAAGGTATCGTGCGATCCGGTGTTCCATTCAAAGTCGGTAAACCAGTCAGGGTGAGTAACACACGTTGAGGTGATTGTGTAGGTTGGTGGAGCTGCAGTTCCACAGAACATAGAGTCTGTATTGATAATTGATGCTTTAAACTCTCTAAAGTCATACAAGGTAATTGTGTCTCTGGCAGGAGTTTGGTTACACGGACAACCCGCAAGAATCTCAATAATGAAGATTTCTGTTGGCTCTAACAAACCATCGTTAAATACAGTGTACTGAATTGTGTCTGCAATTTCACCCGCCGGAATAAGAATGTTGGACGGGAACTGCGTGAGGTCAACTCCATTGGTAGCAGTACCGCTAAAACCAAGAGGAATATTTACCGGATCAGTTGTATCAGTGGTGTCTTGACGCATGAATACGTAATAACTTACGCAACCTTCGTATAAGTCGTTTTGTGTCCCGGTAGGGTTTACGTTGTTAATTGTAACTGCCGTACCATCGGAGAAGGAACCGGTTTCAATAAAAACACCCGAGTCAAATGCGCTATCACCACCATCGGCAATCTTAAGCTTAATGTGATAGGTTTCACAAGCCGTAACAATTGCAGTTGCAGTAAGTGGCATGGTAAATCCATCGTACTGAACGGAAGGACTTCCCGCATTATCATAGAAATAGGCCGAGTTCCCCAGGTTGATAATTGGATCAGGGCAATTAGATACACTTCCATTTGAGCCGATTGATCCATTATTTACAGTATTAATAGATACAGGAATGGTGGTGTTTGGTATAAGTGCAATGTTGATAGATCCTCCGGTGTACGGTCCGGCAATACCAGGTCCGCTAATGAAGAAACCAAATGCGTCGTTTACCGAGGCACATGTATATTCGTTGTATTCCTC
>JBFHES010000165.1:0-10781 GCA_041584015.1 Bacteroidales bacterium | reverse complement strand
TTGTAGAGGAAGTTGAAGCAAAAGTTGCTGAAACGGTAGAGGAGAAGGCAGATAAACCTGCGGAAGAAACAGCTGAACCGGCTGTAGCACAAACTGAGAAAAAAGACGAAAAAACAGAACTGACTGATGAAAAGGTAGAGGAAGCTGAGGCGAATGTCGAAGAAACCTCAGCTGAAGAATCAACTGACGAACAAGAACAGGTTGATTTTACCAGCCTTTCAAAAGAGGAATTAATTGCTTACCTAACAGATCGTTTAGATAGTGTGCACGTATCCGAAATAAGGGGCGATGCCGATAAGGTAAAATCTAATTTTTATAAGAAATACAGAGCCGAAGTTGAAGAACTTCGACGTAAGTTTATTGAGGAAGGTGGCGATGCTGCAGAATTTAAGTATGAGCCAGACCCGCTGGAAGATGAACTTAAAGCAGTGCTTAGCAGATATAAGCGCTTAAAGTATGAGCATGCTGAGTCTGTTGAAAAAGAAAAGGTAATCAACCTTAGTAAGAAGTACGAGATTATTGAGAAGATTAATGAACTGATTAATAGTCAGGAGTCTTTGAATAAGACCTTTAATGATTTTCGTGACTTACAAGAAAAGTGGCATGAGATAGGATTAGTTCCGCAAACAGAGGTGAAGAATCTCTGGGAGAACTACCACCATACTGTAGAGAAATTTTATGATTTCATTAAAATAAATCGTGAACTTAGAGATCTTGATCTAAAAAAGAATTACGAGGCGAAAGTTTTGTTATGCGAAAAATCAGAAGAATTACTTGTTGAACCTTCAGCAGTAAAAGCTTTTAATGCATTGCAAAAGCTGCATGATCAGTGGAGAGAAATTGGACCAGTACCTCGTGAGCAAAGAGATGAATTGTGGGAGCGTTTCAAGCAATCGACTACCACTATTAATAAGAATCATCAGAATTTCTATCAAGCACTAAAAGAAGAACAAGAAAATAACCTGAAGGCTAAAACAATGCTTTGTGAAAAAGCAGAAGAGTTAGCTAACCTACAGATAGACTCTCCAGGAAAGTGGGACGAGAAATCAAACGAATTAATTGAACTCCAAAAATTGTGGAAAACAATTGGTTTTACCACCAAGAAGGAGAATACACAAATTTTTGAAAGATTCAGAAATGCATGTGATCAGTTCTTTGCTCACAAGAGAGATTATTATCAGGAATATAAGGATGTACAGAATAATAATCTTCAAATGAAGACTGAACTCTGTATGAAAGCGGAAGCGATTAAGGATAGCACTGATTGGAAGAAGACAACCAATGAACTCATTCAGATCCAAAAGGAATGGAAGGGAATTGGACCAGTACCAAGAAAGCACAGCGATTTGATTTGGAAAAGATTCCGTGCAGCGTGTAACGAGTTCTTTGAGAAAAAGTCAACTTTCTTCAATTCAATTGATGATGTGCAGGACGAGAACCTGAAGCTGAAAAAGGAACTTATTGAGAAGGTTGAAGCCTATGAAAATAAAGACAATGTTGATGAGACCTTAAAAGTTTTAAGAGAATATCAGAGTGCATGGGCTGAGATCGGACATGTACCTTTTAAAATGAAGGATAAAGTTCAGAAAGATTTTCGTGAGGCGGTAAACAAACAGTTTGAGAAATTAAAGATTGATGGCGCAAAGCGTAATGTTCTACTTTTCAAACAGAAAATGGAAGGTATGGCGCAGGACCCTAATGGTAGTCGCCAGATTAGATATGAGCGTGAGCGTGTTTTGGAGCGCATCAAGCAGTTGGAAAGCGACATTGTTTTATTAGACAACAACATTGGTTTCTTTGCCAAAACAAAAAATGCTGAATCGCTTATTAAAGATGTTAATCGGAAAATTGAGAATGCCAGAAACAATATAAAAGTTGAAAAGCAGAAACTCGACCTGATTAATAAAATAGAGTAAGAATAATAGCAATCAATATTTATAGGGGAACAGGATTAATCCTGTCTCCCTTTTTACGTTTTTATACACTATGGTAAAACACATAAAACTTTTAATTATTGGAATGCTGTTTACTAGCGGATTATTAGCCCAGTCTGGTAGTATCAAAGGTTTTGTTTATGATAAGGAAACAGGTGAGCCAATTATTTTTACCAATGTTTATCTCAAGTCGACAACGTATGGTATCTCAACAGACGTGAATGGTTTTTACAACCTGACAAAGATTAAACCCGGCGATTATCAGCTCGTTGTAACTTATATTGGCTACGATACCGTTCAAGCTCCTGTTACAATTATTGCAGGTAAAACGGTAACGCGAGATTTGTTCCTGAACAAAGGCTCCATTCAGCTTGATGAATTTGTTGTTTCAGCAGAACGACAAGAAATGAATACAGAAGTAAGAACATCGGTAATTAAAATTTCGCCAAAGCAATTAACAAAAATCCCAACTGTTGGTGCAGAGCCGGATTTAGCGCAGTATTTGCAAGTTCTTCCGGGAGTTATTTTCACAGGAGATCAAGGAGGCCAGCTCTACATTCGCGGTGGTTCGCCAATTCAGAATAAGGTATTGCTTGATGGTATGGTAATTTACAATCCATTCCACTCAATTGGCTTGTTCTCAGTTTTTGATTCCGACATTATCAGAAACGCGGATATTTATACAGGTGGCTTTTCAGCTGAATATGGTGGAAGGATCTCATCAATTATGGATATTACTACTAAGGATGGTAACAAGCGTAAGCATAAAGGTAAATTGTCGAGTAGTACCTTTTCATCAAAGTTATTACTCGAAGGACCGCTTTCCAGACAAACCGATGAGAGCAACGGAAGTATGTCGTACATAGTTTCAGCAAAAACATCTTACCTCGATAAAACATCAACAAAACTTTACAACTATATTGATGGCGGTGGATTACCATACAGTTTTACAGATTTGTATGCAAAGTTGTCGGTAAACTCGAAAGGTGGAAGTAAGGTTAATTTGTTTGGTTTCAATTTCAGTGACAATGTACATTATCAGAATATATCTGATTTAAGCTGGGGGTCAAAAGGTATTGGAGGCAACATGATATTAGTGCCAGGAAGTTCATCTGTTCTTGTTAAAACGAATTTCTCCTATAGTAAATATGATATCAATTTTCAGGAGGAGAACGGATTCCCAAGTGCTAGTAGTATTGATGGATTCCGATTTGGACTTGACTTTGTATATTTTCTTGGAAACCATGAGTTCGATTACGGTGTAGAAACATCTGGTACAACCACCAGTTACGAATTCTATAACTCTATTGGTAGAAAGATAGGAAGAAACGAACCCATAAGTACAACTGAGTTGTCGGGGTATATGAAATTAAAGTTCTCCTATAAAGACTGGTTAATTGAGCCAAGTTTTAGAATGCAATATTATGCATCTCTTGGTTACATGTCGCCAGAGCCACGCTTGGGGATTAAATACAAAATGACCGATCGTGTTCGCTTAAAGTTTGGTGGTGGTATTTATTCACAGAACCTGGTTAGTGCGGTTTCTGAGCACGATGTGGTTAACTTATTTTATGGTTTCCTCTCAGGTACTTATAACCTACAGGACGAATTTAATGGTGAGCCGGTAACAGCAGATGTGCAACGCTCGCAGCATGCTATACTTGGAACTGAGATTGATTTGAGTAACCGTTTGTTGTTAACTGTTGAAGGTTACATTAAATCGAACCCGCAAATGATTGTCATTAATCGAAATAAAATTTACCCCGACTCACCGGGATACAGCGATAAGTTTTATTACCTGCGTAAGGATTTTATCATTGAAACAGGTCAGGCTTATGGTGTAGATTTTCTGTTAAAATATGATTATAAGCGTACTTACCTTTGGTTGGTTTACTCATTGGGTAAAGTAACTCGTGATGATGGCAGAAATCAATATTTCCCTCATTACGACCGCCGACACAATATTAACCTGGTGGCTTCGCAGGTGTTTGGTAAAGATTTGAACTGGGAGCTTAGTGCCCGCTGGAACTTAGGTTCAGGCTTTCCAACCAGACAGAACCAAGGCTACTATGAGCAAATGCCTTTTATTGATGGATTGTCAACAGACATTACTTCTACCAATGGCGATTTAGGAATTCTTTATACTGATATTGATGACAAGACCAGACTTCCTTACTATCATCGTTTGGACATCACTTTAAAGAGAACGTTCTATTTATGGACCGATTCTGAGTTGCAAGCGGTGTTTAGCGTTACCAATGCTTACAACAGAGAAAACATATTTTATTACGACAGGGTAACTCACAACAGAGTAAATCAGTTGCCAGTGATTCCTAGTGCAGGAATGTCGTTAACATTTTAGAGTAATTGAATAAAAAAAAGAACCATGTCGAAGACTAAGTACATTTTTGTCACAGGTGGTGTAACCTCTTCATTAGGAAAGGGAATTATTTCTTCTTCATTAGCCAAGTTGCTTCAGGCACGCGGTTACAAGGTAACATTGCAAAAACTGGATCCATACATTAATGTCGATCCGGGAACACTTAATCCATATGAGCATGGGGAGTGTTATGTTACCGAAGATGGAGCAGAAACCGATCTTGATCTAGGTCATTATGAGCGATTCCTTGGTGTGCCAACATCACAGGCAAATAATGTTACAACCGGCCGCATTTATCAGTCGGTAATTAACAAAGAACGAAAAGGTGATTATTTAGGTAAAACTGTTCAGATCATTCCTCATATAACAGATGAAATTAAGCGTCGTATTAAAATCCTTGGATCGAAAGGAAAGTATGATGTTGTAATTACCGAAATTGGTGGAACTGTAGGCGATATAGAGTCACTTCCGTATATTGAATCTGTGCGACAATTAAAGTGGGAGTTGGGGAAAGACTGTTTGGTTATTCACTTAACATTAGTTCCGTTTCTTGCAGCATCGGGCGAGTTAAAAACTAAACCAACACAGCACTCTGTAAAGATGTTATTGGAAGCCGGAGTTCAGCCGGATATTCTTGTGTTAAGAACAGAGAAATCGTTGGGTGATGATATTCGCCGCAAAGTAGCTTTGTTCTGTAATGTGGCCAACGACGCCGTAATTGAATCGATTGATGTATCGACAATTTATGAAGTGCCGATAAAAATGAAGGAAGAACAGCTTGATGTAATCGCACTTAAGAAATTAGAGCTGCCACAAAACGAAGAACCAAAACTTAAGCCTTGGAATACTTTCCTTAAGAATTTGAAAAATCCGGTACATGAAATCAATATTGCACTAGTTGGAAAGTATGTTGAGTTACCTGATGCCTACAAATCAATTGCTGAAGCCTTTATTCATGCAGGATCGGTAAATAAATGTAAGGTGAATGTTTCATGGGTGCATTCTGAAGATTTAGAGAACGGAAATGTTGAGGAACACTTGAAAGGAATGAATGGTATTTTGGTGGCACCTGGTTTTGGCGAACGAGGTATTGAAGGAAAAATAGATGCCATTAAATATGCACGCGAGAATGAGATTCCATTCCTTGGAATTTGCTTGGGAATGCAATGTGCCGTAATCGAATTTGGTAGAAATGTATTGGGATTAAAGGATGCTAATTCTACCGAGATGAATCGCAAAACCAAAAATCCGGTTATCGATATAATGGAAGGTCAGAAAGAGGTGACCGAAAAAGGTGGTACCATGCGTTTGGGAGCTTATCCTTGCAGAATAGTAAAAGGAAGCAGAGCGTTTGAAGTTTATCACGATGAGTTTGTATCAGAACGTCACCGTCATCGTTATGAGTTCAATAATGATTATATGCAGGCATATGAGCAAGCAGGAATGAAAGCCACGGGGGTTAATCCGGATACAGAGTTGGTAGAGATTATGGAAATACCTTCTCATAAATGGTTCATGGGTGTGCAATTTCACCCAGAGTACAGAAGTACGGTAGTAAATCCGCATCCTGTATTTATCAATTTTATTAAAGCAGCTATTCAAGAATAGTTTAGAAAATTTTAGAGAATGAATAAAGATCAATTAATCGGCATTTTGCTAATAGGAGTGATCCTCATCGGATACATGTACTTTACAAAGCCATCTGCTGAAGAACTTCGAAATAATGAAATTAAAGATTCTATTGCTTACGTGGAGCGTGAAAATGCAAGACAACAGCAAATGCTCGAAGAAATGGATCGTCAGGCAATTACCAGCAATACGGGAATTTCTGACGCGGCTGTTGACGATAGCCTTCGATTAAAGGACTTACAGCGCAATTTGGGAAGCTTTGCAAATGCTGGCCAAGGTGTTAAAGAGTTTTTTACCATTGAGAATGATAAGATTGAGTTGAAAATTTCAACCCTTGGTGGTCGGGTATATTCTGCCAGATTGAAAGAATACCAAACACACGACTCCTTACCATTGATATTATTTGATGGTGATTCTACAGTGTTTGGATTTAAATTCCCTACAACAGATAGAAAATACCTGAGTACGGATAAAATGTTTTTTACATCGCAGGCCAATCGTAAAACCATTGATGCCAGCTCATCTGCAAATTCGCTTAGCATGCGCATGAATGTTAGCGACGATCAATATCTTGAATATGTTTACACATTGGAGCCAGGAAGTTATATGGTCGACTTTGATGTGAACTTCATTAATATGGATGAGCTGATTGCAAGAAATGCCACTTCGCTGGACCTCGATTGGAAATGTTATATTCCGGGACAGGAAAAGGGACGCGACTTTGAAAAGCAATATTCAAGCGTCTATTATAAATATTACCAGGATGAAGTTGATAACCTAAGCGAGCGTTCTGAGTCTGATGACGAGGAAACAACCACGAAACTTAAATGGGTAGCGTATAAGCAGCAGTTTTTCTCTACCGTGCTTATTGCCGAAGATTATTTAGGGAATAGTAGCTTTAGTTCTGAAGAAGTAACCAATGACGAAAAGTACCTTAAGTATTACGATTCAGAAATTTCTGTACCGTATTCAGGAAAGCGCAACGAGCAGTTAAACTTCCGTTTCTATTTTGGCCCAAACCATTATCAGACCTTAAAGCAGTACGACCTTGAAATGCAAAACCTAATCAACTTAGGTTGGGGTATTGGATGGATAAGTAAATTAATAATTATTCCTGTTTTTAACTGGCTCGGATCGTTTATCTCAAATTATGGTATTGTAATTTTAATACTTACCATTATGATTAAGTTGGTGTTGTTTCCATTAACTTATCGTTCTTATAAATCGACTGCAAAGATGCGCGTGCTTAAGCCGCAGATTGAGGAATTAACCAAAGATATTCCGAAAGACAAGGCGATGGAGAAGCAACAAAAAACTATGGCTTTTTACAAGAAAGCGGGAGTTAGTCCAATGGGTGGTTGTTTGCCAATGGCGCTTCAGATGCCAATCTTGTTGGCAATGTTCCGTTTCTTCCCTGCATCAATTGAGTTGCGCCAAAAGGCTTTCTTATGGGCCAGCGACCTGTCTTCATATGATTCGGTTTTCTCATGGACAACAGAGATACCAATATTGAGTAGCATTTATGGAAATCACATTAGCTTGTTTACGCTATTAATGACCATCTCTACAATTTTCTATACCCGATTAAATCAGAGTCAAATGGGTGATGCTAACTCTGCAATGCCGGGAATGAAAACCATGATGTACATTTTCCCAGTTATGATGTTATTCTGGTTTAATAATTATGCGTCAGGTTTAAGTTACTATTACTTAGTAGCCAACCTTATTACTTTTGGTCAAATGTTCCTGATTAAGCGTTTTACTGATGAAGATGCAATTCTAAAGCAGCTTGAAGCGAATAAGAAAAAGCCAGTAAAGAAATCAGGGTTCCAGCAACGTATGGAAGAAATGGCTAAGCAACGTGGTTATCAGCAACCAAAGAAGAAGAAATAAGTTTAAACAACATACTATCATAAAAAGGTCGAATTCAATTTGTTGAATTCGACCTTTTTATGTGTCTACAAATTATTTAAGGATACTCATTTTCTTAATGAGCTTGTTGTGTTCAGTATTTAGCACATACATATATGTACCTGGCGTCAAATCTATTGCTTGCAAATTAATTGAATGATTTCCTGCCGGTTTTATGCCGCTCTCTATTGACATAACTTTTACTCCAAGTAAGTTGTATATATCGAGGTTTACTTTCGAACTTGTAGGCAGATAGTAAGGGATGGTTGTTTCAATTGAGAATGGGTTTGGTCTGTTCTGTTCTAAAACTGCATGTCGAATTTCACTTTGTTCTATTGTCAGGAAGGAGTCAATAAATAATATTTCAACTGAATCTGTATCCTTGCAAATTTCGTTTGCTACTGTCCATATAAATACGGCCGTATACTCATTTAAGCCCTGCGGTATGGTTACATTGGCAATTGTGCTGGCCGATGTTGAATCGTCGAAGATTGCCACTGCTTCGCTAGTCCATACGCCAGAAAAGTTTGTTGGTGCTGCATTTAGTTCATACCAATTACCATAAGTAGTATCGTTAAATCCTGCAATGGCCTCAGGTGTTTCCAAAAAATGAATAGTAACAGTGTCGCGAGAACTACAATCAGGATTTGAAACAGTCCAGATAAAGTCATAGGATCCAAATGTGTTGGTTTGAATGCTTGTGCCGGGATCGTTAATGTCGAGAATGTTGAGGGCACCAGACCATTGACCAAAGTTGTTAGGATTGTTTACAGGAATTATGGCCTGTAAATTTGTCTCGTTGCCACAAATAAATTGATCTGTTCCGGCATTGGCATATGGCTCGGGAGAGAACAATACGGATACATGAAAGGTGTCAATCTGTAATCCATTAATCGTAATGAACTGGAAAATATGTTCCGTGCTAATTTCATTCCCGAGCGAATCAGTGTCAAATTGGTCGATAATAACGGTAACATCTAGAGCGGTAACATCAGGAAAGAAACTAATTCCAGAAGAAGTGAGGCAGCTCCATGTGCCGGTTCCTTCTCCAAAAATGTTTGGCGTTCCATCAAGATTGGTAATTTTTTCACACGGATATAATGCAGACCAACTATCACAATTAACGGATCCGGGTAGTGTGTAGTTATTTGATGGATTACCATTCTCGCAAAAAGCATAGGTGTATTGCGTACCATTATAAAACCAATCACTGGTCCAGACACTATCATTAATAAAGTAACCATTTGGCACGCCACCAATGCTGTCTTGGTAAGCAAGAATAGAATTAGGACTATTTTGACTAAACGTAACTTCAATCCTAATGGTGAAATCAAATAAATTACAAAGTGTATATACACTTACTATTTCAATGCATTTAATAATATTAATTGAAATTGTAGTATCGCATGGATTTAGTCCTCCAAAGTAGTAGGATATTTCGTTCGGTCCCAGATATGCCATTGATGGATCAAAAAGTCCTGTATTGCTGAGAGCTCCTCCAGCTGAAATCCATGTACCTCCGGGTACAGCAGGTATTAGCTGGTAGGGGGTGTCTGTTATGCAAAGTTGAATTGGTGGATTTGTAATTGTTGCGTCGCATTGCGCTTGAATAGATAGTTCGCCTATCAATAAAATAGAAATTAATGTTAGTAGTCTTTTCATAGTGTGCCTTTGTTCTTAGTTGCATTATGCAGACAATTAAAGTTCTGAGAACGTTGTATGAGAAATTACAAATTATTGACAAAAGAAAGTTGATAAGTTGGGATAGGCTCCCGGGGAATCTTTGTTGAAACAAAAAAAGCACCAATTCACAAAATTGAATTGGTACTTTTTTTTAGAATGTGATGAATTTCTAAATAATCGTATATACTTCATTGGCTGGCTTACGATCTTTCTCTAATTTGGGCAGATAATCTGCTTCTGAGTATCCAAGTGGTGTTATGGCATAAATAACTTCCGATTCCTTTAGATTCATTGCCTTTGATAGTATATCAGCATCGAATGCTGCAATCCAGCAAGTGCCAATGCTCATGGCAGTGGCAGCAAGAATCATATGATCCATGGCAATGGTAAGGTCGGTTTCAATGGCATTATAGTTATCGTGCTTTCTCTTCCAGGCCTCATCTTTATTACCTACAACAACGAGTATGTGTGGCGCATTTTTAAACCACGGAGCTTTATAGCATTCCTTTACCGCGGCTAGTTTTTGCGCTTCGCTAATAACATAAAAATGCCAGGGCTGGCGATTAGCAGCCGATGGTGCCATGCGTCCGGCTTCAAGGATTTGAATAAGAAATTCGTCGGCAATCTTTTTGTCTGCATCGTAGCTTCGTATGCTTTTTCTTCCTTCAATAAGTTTTAATATTTCCATTTATGGGTTTTTGAATTTTGCCTGCAAGATAGCCGACTGTGATTTATATTAGAAGGATTTATTCTTATATATTTTTCATGAAAAGTGGAAATAGCTAATTGCTGATGATCGTATTAACGATAAATTTTCATATTATTGAATATCAGTTAACACAATGCTATGAAAAAGATTCTCAAAAGAAGTTTGCTCGTACTTTCCATTTTTGCAAGTGCTGCTCTTTCAGTACTTGGACAGCAAGCTGCTAGCACGCTGGCAGTAAGCTCAGAGTTAAGACAGGAACGTCAGTCTATTTTAAGCAAGGATGATGAAAAAAAACTCTCCCAGTTAAAAGAGTTTGTACTGCCGGCTGGTTTTCATCAACATAAAACCACATTACCTACCGTTTGGGACAATGAAGATGAACCCTTTTGCCGCACACTTTTTAACCAGGCAGGTTTGGAGTGTGGCCAGGCAAGTGCTGTTGGGCTGGGTTTCACTTATGAGTTAAACTATATGCGTGGCACGACTGCAAATATTCCAGAATATTGGATCCCTACTCATTTTGTATGGAATTTTC
>JBFHES010000164.1:0-10829 GCA_041584015.1 Bacteroidales bacterium | reverse complement strand
TTTTACGGCTGGTTTAATGCCTTTAGGGTGTTAAAGTATTTGAACTTTGCTCATGAAGGTTTTTATACGAGAAAACCAGTAGGAGCAATGGCCGCAGCTTTCTTAAAGGAAACACAGCATGCTGATATTCCCGATAATAATAAAGCTTTATTGTTTTATTATCGCGACCTGGAGCAGCATGCACATGTCAATTAATTGCATCCTGCTCCAAATCATCTGTTCATATTATTCTTCAACAATAAACAGTTTCGAAATTGTACCACGTGCTGTATTAACTTGCAGCATGTAGGTTCCTCTGCTTATATTGCTTAAGTCAATTTGCAGCTCCCTTGCTTGCGAGTTACTCTGGTACCTTCGAATTATCCTGCCGGTGTAATCACTTATGGTAATTAAGCTGTTCTCCGTAAAAGCATTGTTAAGCTTAACAGTAAAAAGTCCGTTATTTGGATTCGGGATAATTGCGAAGCTGTTTTCGCTGAGTTGCTCTTTAATCCCAATATTATGAGTAATCTCCAGCTCGATTGTAACTTGATTATTGTTCTCGTTACTTTCTTCCAATAGTTCTTCATTATCGGCAAAGGCAATGAGGTAATAATTACCCTCGCTTATTGAATCCGGAATTTCCAGGTCGAAATTAATGTTCACAGATTGACCACCCTCCAAACTATTTATTAGTTCGGTATGCAATAATTGGTCTGTTGTATTGAACAAGTTGTTTTCTGAAAGGTAGATGCCAAGGTTGCTTTGTTCCGCAATGGTGTCGCCATTATTTATAAGGATGTAATTTACATTGGTGGTATTACTTGCCATTATTGTTGACGAATCGGGCAGAAATGAAAGTATTTCTAAATCGATGAATTGAGCAGTAATGTTGAAATTATTAAATGCGGTGTTGTTCAATTCACTTGTTTCGAAAACCGTGTTTTCAGCATCAATCTCAAATATCAAATAATAATTGTCCTCCGCAATTGATCCTGGAATTAAAATATCCTTGGATGCCTGTATCTGCTGATTTTCCTGAATGGTATCAACCATCATAGAATCTAACAGAAGGTCGTTAATATCCAGTAAATGGTTTTCCGATAAATAGAAATTAAGCACGCACGGTGTTGTGGTTTGTACTCCTTGATTCTTTACAGTACATGCGGCTGTTACCATAGCTCCAGGATGAGAAGTAGAAGGATTAACACTGGAATTCAGAATGTCTAAATCCGCGGGTGTTGCCATTACGGTAATGTAGTCAGGAATAAGTAGTGTGTCAAAGTTGATGCTGTTCCAAACGATGAGCCGTACATCATAGGTGCCTACCGTATTGTATTCGATGGCATACGGGTTTTGCTGCACATAGCTGTCTGCAGTTCCTCCTTCAAAATGCCATTCCCAGTGATTTGGGTCGTTGCTCGATTGATCCGTAAAATCAACTGTTTCTCCTACGATTATTACTGTTGACGAAGCCGTAAAAGCTGCAACAGGACTCTCATTAGAGCAAACGGCTTCTTTCCCGTTTAAGGTTAAAAGTCCCTGGTCGTTCGGATCGAGCCAGTTCTTCAGACGTTTGTTGGCATTGGTACCGTTTGACTGCCAGCTATACGAAAACTTGCCATATAAGTCCGGCGAGTTCGGCGATGTGCAATAAGAACTGCCTCCGGTTAAATCGCCAATAATGCGATGTTCTGCATTAAAAATAGGAGAACCCGAGGAACCACCTTCAGTAACTCCGTGTCCGTTTGTGGTGCTGCTCCAATAAACCCGCCAATGCGTATTTGGTGTTCCACCCCACGATGATGAGGTGAGGTTAGAAGTATAGGTAGATATTTTTTTAATATCACCTGATGGATGATGAATAGAGACACCTGATGATGAGGTAAGGTTACGTTTGTCCCAGCCATTAAAGTAAGCATTGAAACTGGAGGGAATTGAGTTGTTGAGCTCGAGTAATAGAAAGTCGGAACCAGTGCTGCCGCCATTGCCACCCGCAGCAACTTTTGTTGATCCGGTTAAGGTGTTGGAACCTGGCTGAGAACCCGGGTTGTTACAGGCAACGGCCTCGTAATTAAAATAGAAGATCCATTGATTGAATTGCGATGTTGTCGCTCCCTCGCCACAATGGTCAGCAGACAATAAATATGGTGTGCAATCCTGATTAACATTGTTGATTAATGACCCACTGCACCATCCCGTAAATGCTCCGGCGGTTAAAAGGATACGTACCGCACCACGTTTTTCATTTTGCCAGTTATCACCTTCAGGCGAACAATTAATATTTACCTGGCAATTGTCTGAGTCTCCAAAACCTTTGTTGCTTAGATTCGTGTTGACTGCTGCATCGCGGTAAATGTATGCAATATGGCTAATGCTTAGCGTTGCTGTATTTTCCGTACCGGTTGTATTATGATATTCCAACGTTAGCTCGTCGCCCAAGATGAGTTCGTGTGCAAACTCGCCTGATTTAATATTGTTAATTTGGGTATAAGCGCCCAATATTTGTTTCTTGCCTTTTCCGTAAATAAACAGTTTACCGTTTGCCGGTATTTCAAATTCATCAAAATATAAATTTAAGGCTTGAGCTTGATCAAATTTAAAGCTTAGTTGCCAAATACTGCTCCCATCCTTTAGGTTGGTCCAGGTTCCGGCATTATCCATGTTCATATGAATCGGAAATAAGCGACCATTTCTATGAAAAGCTCCTTGCTTTTCCATGGCATCATCTTCTGCACGAATGGCGGCAATATCTGGCACCGGAAATGTTAGTTGGTCAATATTGCTTTCGTCAACCTTAAATATAATAGATGGAGGCATGCCCCCTTCACTTATTTGGGAGTAGGTGTACCCGAAGCTAAAGAGAATTACTAGTGTACTTAATAAATAGTTCTTCATTTTTCTGTTTCTTTACAATACATAATACTCATACAAAGATAATTGTTCGCGAGATGAATAAGGTTGCAAAAAGCTATATTGATTCATTAAATTTATTACAACATCCTGAAGGTGGCTACTATAAAGAAACATATCGATCTGAACTGGTCGTTAAAAATGTTAAAAATCAGGATAGAGCTATTAGTACTGCCATTTATTATTTGCTTTCGGGTGAGGCATTTTCTGCATTCCACCGGATTAAGTCTGATGAGTTTTGGCATTTTTATGATGGCTCTTGTGAACTTGAGATTTTAGTTCTTGATGAGGGTGGATTAACTGTGCTGAGACTTGGTTTGGATATGGAGAATGGTGCCAAACCTCAGCAAGTTGTTCCGGCAGGTAAATGGTTTGCAGCACGTTTATCAAAGGCAGGAGAGTTTGTTTTGGCCGGATGTACCGTTGCTCCCGGATTTGACTTTGCCGATTTTGAACTAGCCGACAAAGAAACGTTGCTTAAGCAGTTTCCCGCTGAAGCAAAAGTAATTGAGGCAATGTGCATTTAATTCTTAATGTAGAAGTAGGGACTGATCTTTTGTACAATCGAGTCGTTGAGCGTCTCAACTTTTATAAGGTCTCCTACTTTTGTAAAATTCCCATTACGGTTTCTGTATTTAATAATAGCCTTTGCCTGATTGGTGCTGATGTATGGGTGCCCAATAAGTTCTGATTTAGAAATAAAATTAAGATTGTTCCTGTTTACTAAAAGTGTATCAACCAACAGTGAAGTTCTTATGTTTTCAAAGGTTTCCGCTTGAATACCGTATATGTCCTTCAATTGATAGATGCTATAGAAACCACCTGCTTTCTCTCTAAATGTGATAATACGTTTGGCTAAAACCGGACCAATCCCATACAAGGTCTCAAGATGTTCTGCTGTGGCAGCATTTAGCTCTATTTGTTTGATTACATAAGCTGGTTTTTCGAAGGTAGTGCTGTCGACTGCTTGCTCAGGAATGACAATAAACGGTGCCAGCCTGTTATAGCTTATTTCGCTTATGCCATAAACTTTTTTAAAGTCCTCCTTAACCTTGAAGCTTCCTCCTGATTTTAGGTAATTATTTATGGTGTTGATGTTTTTAATACTTAATCCTAATAGTGCAAGTTCTTCATGGCTGGCCGTGTTGGGGTCAAAAGCAAATAAGGTGTCAGTAGTGTTTGTGCGTTTAGATTCAATATTTTTGTTATCCTTTTTTTCTATTGGCGGAATTACAATATAGGGTTCAAGATTTTTGTAGTCGGTTGATGATAGGATGTAAATCTTTTTTAAGTCTTCCTTTTGCCAAAAGCGGGCACCGGTCTTTAGGTATTTAGTAATTACATTCGCCTGCTTGCTACTTAATCCAAGCTGTGTCCATTCTTTTGATGAGATAGTATTCGGGTTGAAATAGAAATATTCAATTGCTTTATCGGTACTATCAGTTTTATTATAGGAATAGGTCTTTTGCGGAATGTCTTTCAGGTTTGCCCTGAATGAATCGATTTCGGCTTTAAATGCAGCTAGATTTTTCGGAGCCTTTTCCTTTTTAAAAACAGGATAGATCCATTGTGCTGCAATTACCAACAGAATAAGAATGATCAGTGTAATGACCGATCGTCGTTCGCCTTTAGAAAAATCGAAATATTCTTTTAGCATGGAATATTATTCAGTTTAGTAGAATCTTAAGTAACATCAAAAACAAGTATACTGGCTTCTGAAAGCTAGGATACCAAAGTTAAGGAATTGCAAGTTACCACACTAAATTATTTAAATAATCATAGAACATCATACGATTTCTATTATATGCTGTGCAAATACTTAGTCGCTATAAACAATCAAACTTACTTATTCAATAGCTATTTGTAACGTTTTATCTCGCCACTTTTAATTTTTCTAAAGTACTCTTTCAAATCACGTCTAACCTCAGGAGCCAGAATAATAAGGCCAAGAATATTCGGGAATGCCATTGATAGAATCATCATATCGGAGAAATCAATAACCGCCCCTAATTCTGAAGATGCACCAACAACTATAAATCCAAGAAAGATGAACTGGTAAGTTAAACGCATTGCTTTTTTGTTGCCAAAATTCTTCTCAAAGAATCTGCCGAATAAGTAGTTAAAGCCCTTTTGCCCGTAGTACGACCAGGAGATCATGGTTGAGAAGGCAAACAACATAATAGCAATTACAAGCAAGTATGGGAACCAGGTAAATACACTTTCGAATGCTGCTGAAGTTAACTGTGCCCCTTCCAGTCCATCAGGGTTTTCATGGAAACCTGTGAAAATTAGAACCAGCGCTGTCATGGTGCAGATTATCACTGTATCGATAAATGGCTCAAGTAGGGCAACAATTCCTTCGGTAACCGGTTCTTCCGTTTTTACTGCTGCATGAGCAATGGAAGCCGACCCAACACCTGCTTCGTTGGAAAAAGCTGCTCTTTGAAAACCAACAATCAAAACACCAATTATACCTCCCTTTAGCGCACTAGGTGCAAAGGCACCTGTCATAATTAAATTAAGTGCATGGCCGGTTTGACCAATATTCATGATAATGATGATTAGTGCAACCGAGACATAAAGTATAGCCATAAGTGGAACTATCTTCTCAGTAACTTTTGCGATACTCTTTATTCCTCCGATAATAACTGCTCCAACTAGAATGGCCAGAATTACGCCGAAAATCCAACCGTGTCCTTCCATGCCCGGAACAATCACGGAGAATTGTGAAAATGCCTGATTGGCCTGGAACATATTGCCACCACCAAAAGATCCACCAATAACCAGAACAGCAAATACCACTGCTAATACTTTGCCCAGACCTTTCATGTTTTTACGCTTAAGCGCTTCGCTTAAATAAAACATTGGTCCGCCAGATACACTGCCGTCCTTTTCATAAGTGCGGTATTTAACGCCTAGTGTACATTCTACAAATTTAGACGACATTCCCAGAAATCCGGCTAATATCATCCAGAAGGTTGCACCCGGACCACCTATGGAGATAGCAATTGCAACACCCGCTATGTTTCCCAAACCAACGGTGGCAGATAGAGCAGTAGCCAGCGCTTGAAAATGTGAAACCTCGCCTTTGTGGTCAGGGTTGTCAAAGCGACCACGGACTAAATCAATAGCATGCTTGAATCCACGGAAGTTGATGAATTTCATGTACAGGGTAAAGAAGGTTGCGCCAAGTACCAGCCAGATAACAACAAAAGGGATTTTCTTCATATGAGGATCGCCATTGGCATGATGTAGAATTTGCCCATGTTCATCATAGATGAGTGGATCGTAGAGATTAAAGGCGGCAAATATATCATACATAATAATGCGATCGATAAAATCGACAACTGGCACAAAAGTGGAGTTTATTTTCTCGCTTACAGAGTTTGCGGCTATCTCAACGGATCCTTCAATGCTTGCTCCTTTGGCGTCGGTAACTGTAATTGTATATGTTTTTCCTTCGGTTAGTCCGGTAGCTTTTATTGAAGCAATAGATACATCCTGCTTCGACCATTTGTAAATATACGGCGATGTTCCTCCGGTTATATATACTTCTGCCCTTCCATTATTAATTTTCTTTGATGGATTGAATTGTTCAAAACTCATTACCATTGGTGCATCTTCACTAATTTCAGAAATTGTTTGATGCTGGCTGATTGGTTGTTGAGCGAAAGAATTAATAAATCCAAACAGAATAAATAGCGGAAGTAGTAAGCGCATAGTTTTTTTTATTTTGAGAAAAACAATATTAATAAATCTGCTGCTTAATTCAAACTGCCTAATTGGAATTGTGATAGGCTGAACGTAACTATTTACGGCATCTATAAAGCAAAACACCATCTGCATGTACAGATGGTGTTTTGTTATTTTTAGATACTATTTAGCTTAAATAGCAATGATTGGCTCTTAGTTGTAAACTAAATCTAATTCTTTAATTAGGTGCGATGCGCCAGCTAGCTTGTCTACAATAAACAGGGCATAACGAATATCGAGGGTAATGTTACGGCACATATCCGGATCATACATAATATCGCTCATGGTACCTTCCCAGTTACGGTCGAAGTTTAAGCCAAGCAGATTACCATCGGCATCAAGCACAGGACTTCCGGAATTACCTCCCGTGGTGTGATTGGTTGCAATAAAGCATACGGGCATTTTACCGTTTACACCATACTGACCATAATCTTTGGTTTTGTATAGTTCATTCAATCGCTCCGGTACATCATAGTCGTATATATCCGGATTTACCTTTTCCATGATTCCCTCAAGCGTAGTGAATGGCTCGTAATGTACTCCGTCGCGTGGTTCGTAATCATCCACTTGTCCGTAATGAATACGTAGAGTGAAGTTTGCGTCAGGGAATAATATTTTGTCTTCTGCCATCTCGCGTTGCACGCTCATCCATGTTCGCATTAAACTGTCGATGTTGTTTTTGTACACTCTGCTTTGCTTATTAAGCTTTTGGTGATATAGCGAAACAACACTCATGTATAACTCAAACGCAGGATCTTTCATCAGCTTCTTTGCTTTGGATGCAGAAAATGATTCCAAGAATTTATTTACTTTCTCCTGATCGGTAAACATGGTCTTGCCATATAAGTACTCTTCATACTTTTGCATGTCACCTTTAAATTTGGTTTCAATTTTCCTGAATATATCTGGCTGGAACTCTTGTGGCACATTGTTGTAATAAAGGTCAAGAAATACTTTGGAGAATATTTTTCTATCAGTTGGTAGGTTATAATTCTTAAAGAATCCGTTTGCTGAACCTTGAGCCTGTGCTACCATTTTATCGATATCAGCTTGAGGTGTTTCCTTTTTTACAGAAGATAATCGGCCGAACGAAGCTGCAATCTTAACCAATTCCATAGAATACCCGGCTTCCATAAAATAGTCAATGGCTAATGTATAAGGAGCTAACTCGTCGTAGTTCTTTTTAAAGTCAATCATTAAATGACTGTATTTCTTTCTTCTGTCTGCATTCTCAGAGAACCACTCTTCAAAATCTTTTTCAATTGCCTTCTTCTTGTTTACAGCATCCAGTCTTTTCAGACCACGGCTTTCTCCAATCCATTTTTTCCAGGCATTGGCAACGCGTGCACTCTTAGATGAATACTGAATTCGTACCAAAGGATCAGCATTCATATCAGCTTTCATAATATCTAAGATATTCTCTCGGATGTTTATTTTATGCGGGTTGCTAATATTTAAAATACTCTCTACTGCATAGGAAGGAAGGTATTCCTGAGTTGTACCCGGATAACCATAAACCATGGTGAAATCACCTTTCTTTATTCCTTTCATGGAAATTGAGAAATGCTTTTTTGGTTTGTATGGCACATTGTCCTTTGAATAGGCCGCAGGCTTATTGTCTTTGTCGGCATATACTCTAAACATTGAGAAGTCGCCTGTATGACGAGGCCACATCCAGTTATCAGTATCGCCACCAAATTTACCAATTGCAGAAGGAGGAGCTCCTACCAAACGCACATCGGTAAACACTTCGTTAACGAACATGTAATATTCATTTCCATAGTAGAAAGGCTTAATAATGGCTTTGTAATGCGTTCCTTCAACTGCTTGTTTTGTAAGTGTGTCGATGGCCGTTTTAATGGTCTGCTGTCTTTCCTTTTCGCTCATGGTATCGGTAACCTTGGCTAGTACCTTGCTGGTTACATCTTCCATTCTTACAAGGAAGGTAACTTTAAGTCCCTTGTTTACTAACTCTTCTTTTTGCGACATGGCCCAGAATCCATTGGTCAGATAGTCATTCTCCAATGTGCTATGCGACTGAATATTTCCGTAACCACAGTGGTGATTGGTAATTAATAAACCTTGATCGGAAATGAGTTCTCCGGTACAGCCGCCACCAAAAATTACGATAGCATCTTTTAAGCTGGTTTGGTTAATGCTGAATATTTCTTCGGCACTCAGACGTAGACCTTTAGCCTGCATATCGGCATGGTTGTATTTTTCCAGTAGGAGAGGAATCCACATTCCTTCATCAGCTCTTAAACCAGATATTCCGGTAACCAGAGCAATCAATAAAATACTTGTTATTCTTTTAATCATTGTGAATATTATTTATTAGAATTTTCTTAGTTCTTCATATAATTTCTGAATGGGTAAACCCATTACATTAAAGTAGCTTCCTTCAATTTTTTCGATGCCTATGTAACCAATCCATTCCTGAATACCATATGCTCCGGCTTTATCATAGGGTTGATAGGTGTCAATGTAATGTTCGATTTCGTCTTGTTCCAGTTTCCGAAAATACACATCTGTCTCGGCATGAAAGTTAATTTGTTTGTCCTTACTGGAAATACAAACGCCCGTGTAAACTGTGTGTTTGTTGCCTGATAATAGTTTAAGAATTCGTACAGCATCATCACGATCTTTGGGTTTTCCTAGCAATCCATTGTTAACCCATACAATGGTGTCGGCTGTAATTACAATGTTACCTTGTTCAATTTCATCGGCGTAAGCGGCAGATTTTAACTTGCCAAGGTACAAGGCTATGTCCTTGCCTTGCAGGTTAGCGGGAAAGTTTTCTTCAATTCCTTCCTTTACCAGAACGGAGAAATCTACGCCAAGCTCTTTCATGAGATTTTGCCTGCGTGGCGATTGTGAAGCAAGTATTATGTGGTGGTTGTTCAGATTTTTAAAAAACATTATTCAAGAAAAAATTTTCTGTTATCAGATAATTGGCGACTAAAATATATAAAATTCCGGCCAACATGATTATCCTGATTAAGACCGATGATAATTTGAATTGTTCAGGCTGATTTGCAAATGCAGCTTGTACAAGCAATATGATGAATGGAAGTACAATCAGCACGAGGTAATACACAATTGAAAGTTGATCTCCCAAATGATTGAATACAATTAATGATGAAGGCACCAGGATGATCAAACTTAGTAGCGCAATAAAATACTTCAGGTTTTTAAGTCCGAGCAAAAGAGGAATTGATTTATTGCCGCCTGCAATATCTCCATGGTATCCTACGGCATCTTTAATGGTTTTGTAAAGGAAAAAGCAAAAGAATGTGAAGTAGGCATAAGAACCAATCCATAGGAAGATGTTACGCAGCCCTGCATTCATTTCTAAAAAGCTTGCATCGTAGGCCCGCAATAGCAATGGCATTTCAAATAACACCACCATCAGCGGTACCAAAGCAACAAAGCTTGCTATTAGTAAATTTCCAACAATAAATACTTTCTTAAGAGTTGCGGAATACATCCAAAAGGCTAAAGGCGCTAACAGGTAGATGAGTATGAGTTTGTAAATTCCGATATGAACAGAAAGCCAAACACCAATACCAACTGCTAGCAGATTTAAGCCAAAGTTAAAGGCTATGCCCCAGCGACGACGTAGTTTGCGAACCAGAACAACATTGTTGGGTTGGTTAATAAGATCAGATCGTCGATCGAAGTATTCGTTAATAACATAGCCTCCGGCCGCAAGCAGAACCGTTGAGAGAAGCAGCATTGCAAACTCAACGTTTGATAACTGGAGCTCGAAGTTACCTAGTTTAAGAATAGGTTCGATAATAAAATAGCGCATCAGGTACTGCACCAATGCAATGGTGATAAGATTTGGTAATCTGATGAGCTTAAGAACCTGAAGCATTCTAATTATTCATTTAACCATTTACCTTGTGCACGCAAAACTTGTTCAACAACATCGCGCACACAACCGTCGCCACCTTCTTTGTGTGATATATATTTTGCTATGGATTTAATTTCCTCGCAGGCATCTGCCGGACATGTAGGTAATCCTACATATTCCATTACTTCATAATCTGGCATGTCGTCGCCCATGTATAAGGTGTCTTTGGGCTCTATTCTATATTTAAATCTAAAATCTTCAAATGCCTCTTTCTTCTCGAAGGTCTTCAGGTAGATGTCAGTAATGCCAAGGCCTTGAAAACGGGTGC
>JBFHES010000163.1:0-10846 GCA_041584015.1 Bacteroidales bacterium | reverse complement strand
AGTTTAAAGGACTCAAGCTTGTAAATCAATAACGGATCCTTCTGCTCATAAGACGCATTACGCACAGACTGGCGCAGTTCATCTAACTCTCTCAGATGCTCTTTCCATGTATCATCAATGGTATGTAATAAAGTTACTTTCTCATAAGATTTTACCAGATCGGCACCTTCCGTTTCGTAAGCCTTTTTAAGGTTGGTAACAACGTGATATTCCTTTGAACCATCAGAAATAGGCACAACAATATTTTCATATAAATGCGCTTGTTTCTCGTATACCTGCTTAACAACCGGATAAGCCTGTTCTGCAATCTTCTCTATTCTTCGCTTGTATGTTTCAAGCAATAACTCATAGGTTTGATCACCAAGTTCAGCTTCGCTCATCTTGCGGAACTCATCTGCTGTAACCTTACAATCAATGGATAATCTCATCAAATCAAGAATAAATCCATCGTAGTTATCATCAGCTTGATGTTGTGCAACCAAACTGGTACTTATATCGCTAAGCATGTTTAAAATATCCACAGAAATTCGCTCACCATATAATGCATGTCGACGCTTGGTATAAACTACCTCACGTTGATTATTCATTACATCATCATACTCCAGCAAGTTTTTACGAATACCAAAGTTGTTCTCCTCAACTTTTTTCTGAGCGCGCTCAATAGATTTGGTAATCATGCTGTGCTGAATTACCTCACCATCTTTAATACCCAAACGGTCCATTGATTTTGAGATACGGTCTGAACCAAACAAACGCATTAGATCATCTTCCAACGAAACAAAAAACTGTGAAGAACCCGGATCACCCTGACGACCAGCTCTACCACGGAACTGGCGGTCTACTCGTCGTGAATCGTGACGCTCTGTAGCAACAATAGCCAAACCGCCTGCAGCCTTCACCTTATCACTTAGCTTAATGTCTGTACCCCTACCTGCCATGTTGGTAGCAATAGTAACAGCTCCGTCGCGACCAGCTTCTGCAACAATATCAGCTTCACGTTGGTGTAGTTTCGCGTTAAGTACGTTATGCTCAATTCTGTTTCGCTTCAACATTCTACTCAGCAACTCCGACGTTTCAACCGAAGTGGTACCAACAAGAACGGGGCGCCCTGCTTTATTCAGTTCGCCAATCTCATCTATTACAGCATTGTATTTCTCACGCTTTGTTTTGTATACTAGGTCCTCTCTGTCGTCACGTACAATCGGACGATTGGTAGGAATTACCACCACATCTAATTTATAGATGTCCCATAATTCTCCTGCTTCAGTTTCAGCCGTACCTGTCATACCCGACAATTTCTTGTACATTCTGAAATAGTTCTGCAAGGTAATGGTTGCCATTGTTTGGGTGGCAGCCTCTACTTTCACGTTCTCTTTGGCCTCAATCGCCTGATGCAGTCCGTCGGAATAACGACGACCATCCATGATACGACCGGTTTGCTCATCAACAATTTTCACCTTATTGTCCATCACAACATATTCCACATCCTTCTCAAATAAAGCATATGCGCGTAACAATTGATTAAGCGTATGAACACGTTCTGATTTTATAGCATAGTCATTTAATAGTTGATCTTTAAGCGCTAGTTTCTCACTATCACTTTTATCTAGCTTTTCAATCTCGGCAACCTCAGAACCAATATCCGGCATTACAAAGAAAGTTGAATCATCAATGTCGCCGGAAATTAAATCAATTCCTCGTTCGGTTAATTCTATTTGTTGATTTTGCTCATCGATAACAAAATACAGTTCGTCGGTAACTTTGTGCATGTTACGCGATTTATCCTGCATGTAAAAATTCTCTGTTTTCAAGAGAAGGCTTTTCATTCCCTCCTCACTAAGGAATTTAATTAAGGCCTTATTCTTTGGGAAACCTTTATGTGCACGTAACAACATAAATCCACCTTTTTCCTCGTCACCTTTTTTAATCAGATCTTTCGCCTCGGCTAAACATTTAGTTGCTAGTTTTTGCTGTGCGGTGGATAGTTTCACCACTTTCGGTTTAAACTCCTGGAAGATTACCTCGTCGCCTTTGCTCTTGGCAACAGCTCCGGAAATAATCAACGGGGTTCTGGCATCATCAACCAAAACGGAGTCAACCTCATCCACAATTGCATAGTTGTGCTTACGCTGAACCAGGTCTTGTGGGCGTCCGGCCATGTTATCTCTCAGGTAATCGAAACCAAACTCGTTGTTGGTTCCGAAGGTAATATCTGCCAAATAGGCTTCGCGTCGGGTATCAGAGTTTGGCTGATGTTTATCAATACAGTCAACGCGCATTCCGTGAAATTCATATAATGTACCCATCCACTCCGAGTCACGCTTTGCCAAATAATCGTTTACAGTTACCACATGAACACCTCTGCCCGGAAGGGCATTAAGGTATACAGGTAAAGTAGCTACCAGTGTTTTACCTTCACCCGTTGCCATCTCGGCAATTTTACCTTCGTGCAAAATAATACCACCAATAAGCTGTACATCATAGTGCACCATTTCCCAGGTAATCTCAGATCCTCCCGCTAACCACTGATTTTTATAAACAGCTTTATCGCCTTCGATAATAACACTATCGCGGGAAGCAGCTATGTCGCGATCGTAATCATTCGCAGTTACGGCTATCTCTTTATCCACGCTAAATCTACGGGCTGTTTCTTTTACAACGGCAAAAGCTTCAGGAAGAATTTGGTTAAGTACATCTTCAATTCTTTCATCGATTTTTTTCTCCAGCTTATCAATCTTGTTATAAACTCCTTCTCGTTCTGAGAGCTCCACAGAATCGATGCTGCTTTTCAACTGCTCAATTTCAGTTTCTTCGTTCTTGATATAATCACTAATCCGCTTTTTAAGATCTACCGTTCTTTGACGGAGCTCATCGTTGCTATCACCAGTAACTTTCTCGAATGCTTCTTTGATAGCCTCAACTCTATCATTAACTTCTTTAATGTCGCGATCGGATTTTGAACCAAAATATTTTCCGAGTATATTATTAAAAAGACCCATGACTTTCTGTTTATTTCATTTTTTAGGATTACAAAAGTACGTTTTTTATCAAGAATTATTCCGTTGAATAATAATGGATTTAATGCTGACAAAAAATGCCATTTTGATTAACAATATGCCATTATGCCAAAAGTTGAAGAACATCTATTGAACTGCTATTTGTCAGTTGTAAAAGCTGCTTAAATAATTATTTTTCGAAAACTTTTAGAATCAATGATTATGAGCAACAGAAAAAAAGCAATTGCGATTATTTGTGGAGGCGGACCGGCACCTGGAATCAACACAGTAATCAGCACCGTTGCTAAGGTTTTCCTTAAAGATGGCTATCGTGTGGTGGGTGTTCATGAAGCCTATCAGGGCATTTTATCTGAGAAACCTTCCATCATTGATTTTGACTATGAACTCGCCAATAAGATATTTAACAAAGGTGGATCCGCTCTGTACATGAGTCGTTTTAAACCAAAGGATACTGATTTCTCGACACACTTTTTCGACAAATACAACATTGAGCTCCTTGTTACCATTGGAGGAGATGATACCGCCTCAACCGCAAACCGTCTGACTAAATTTCTGGAAGGTAAGCATATTAATGTGTCACACATTCATGTGCCCAAAACCATTGATAATGATTTACCATTGCCCGGACGGAATCCAACATTTGGCTACCACTCAGCTAAAGACCAGGGATCTAAAATAGGTAGCATCATTGAGGAGGAAGCACGCACAACCCAAAACTGGTATGTAGTTTCGGCCATGGGACGATCGGCCGGACATCTTGCTTTTGGCATTGCAACCAGTTGTCATTTTCCGATGATGATCATTCCTGAGATGTTTAATAAAACCAAACCGACCTTTGATAAAATTATTAGTCTTGTGGTTTCATCCATTATTAAAAGTAAAATTGAAGGACTGAATTATGGTGTTGCCATGATTGGTGAAGGTGTTTTTCATATTTTAGATGACGAACAAATAGAGCAATCTGGTATCCAGTTTAGCTACGACGAGCATGGCCATCCGGAACTGAGCAACATAAGCAAATCGCACATTTTTAACATTCTAATTGGCAAGCGACTGAAACAACTTGGTTTAAACATAAAAACCCGCCCACATGATTTAGGATACGAGATGCGTTGTTGTACACCAATTGGCTACGACCTAACACTCTGCACCTTGCTTGGTATTGGTGTTAAAAAACTCTACGACGAAGGCCACTCTGCTTGCATTGTATCAGCAGATCACAATGGCGACATAGCTCCTTTGTATCTTTCAGACTTGCAAGATGAAGATGGAAAAATAAGCCCTCGGCTTGTTGATATTGATTCGGATTATGTGCAGATGAATATTCAGAACTTGCTCTTTCTAAAAGAAAGTGATCTGGAACAAGCAAGTAAATTTATTTTCAAACCAGAAGACTATCTGTTCAACTCCATCCTTGAATGGAATGAATAAGGTCAAGCTTTGTGTTAAAATTAATTTGGCATAAAATATCAATCTTAATTTTATTGAAAACAGGAACATCCTTGCCCTTGTTTTAAGCACTTGAACAATTCACTCCATTATTTTGAAGATGGATATTTTGTGCAAAGTCGCTCGAAACAAAAATTAAGTCTAATTTTGTAAAAAATTGAATTATGGCATTTGGAAGTTTTTTTAAGACCCCGAGTCACAAGGCATTTAATTATCGTCCGCGCTATTTTGACCCGGAAATGGAAGATTTAAGAAACCGGGTTAAGTCGGCAGAGCGCGAGGTAAAGGGACCTGAGGCAGGTCCATATGTGCCAAACATTAGAGGCAAAATGAAAAATCATTTGATTACTCAAAAAGTAGCCACCGGCAAAAAGCAAGGCTTGCTCAGACTCATCATCATTACTGTATCAGCTATTCTTATTATGATGATTTTATATTTCCTCATTGAATTTACCGGATACCTTTATTAATGGCAGATATTATTCAACTATTGCCCGACTCAATTGCCAACCAGATTGCAGCCGGGGAAGTAATTCAACGACCGGCCTCTGTAGTTAAAGAACTTGTGGAGAATGGCATTGATGCAGGTAGCACGTCCATTCAAATCATTATTAAGGATGCCGGAAAAACCCTTATCCAGATTATTGATAATGGTTGTGGCATGTCTGAGACAGATGCTCGTATGGCCTTTGAGCGTCATGCCACCTCAAAAATCAGAAAAGCACAGGATTTATTTGCTATCCGAACAATGGGGTTTCGCGGCGAAGCCTTAGCATCTATTGCGGCCGTTGCTCACGTTGAGCTTAGAACACGACGTTTGGAAGACGAACTGGGAACTGAACTGCACATTGCCGGATCCGAAGTAATCAAACATGAAAGTATTCAATGTCCGACGGGTACCAACTTTCTTATCAAAAACCTATTCTTCAATATTCCTGCTCGTAGAAAGTTTCTTAAATCGAATACCACCGAGCTGAAACATATTATAAATGAATTTCAACGCATGGTTTTAACCAATCCTGAAATTGCATTTAAATTAACACACAACGACCAAATTTTATACAACCTAACTGCCGCCAATAAAATTAAGCGCATAGAACAAGTATTCAGGAAAAACATTGGCCAGCAATTAATAAAGATTGATACGGATACCAGCATTGTAAAAATTAGCGGGTTTATTGGAAAGCCGGAATTTGCCAAGAAGCATCCCGGCGAACAATTCTTTTTTGTAAACAACCGCTACATGCGCCATCCTTACTTTCACAAGGCAATTACCTCAGCCTACCAAAACATTCTTAAATCGGAATTCTGGGCCAGCTATTTCATCTTTTTTGATGTTAACCCAGAAACCATCGATATTAACATTCATCCAACAAAAACCGAAATTAAGTTTGAAGATGAAAATAATATTTGGCGTATATTAAACATCTCTATAAAGGAATCACTTGGCAAATTCAATATTATGCCGACCATCGATTTCGATTCAAGCAATCACGTGTCAATTCCAGCCATTGATGTTAACCGACCAATCGTGCCTCCGCAAATAAAAATCGATCCTGATTACAATCCTTTCGAAACCAAATCTGCTCAGCCCCGGTCGATTAATCCGATAAGGCAACGCGAAAAGGATTCGCTGGAAAACTGGGACGATCTGTACAGTGGTTTTGAAAAAACGCCAAGTCCTGAAAAGATTGTTTTCCCAAGTAATGTTGGAAGCGAGACACCTACGCAGGCTGCAGCACCGGTTGCATCAAGCGATAATTTATTCCAGCTAAAAGGACAGTATATTCTTACTTCGGTAAAATCGGGTTTGATGCTGATAGACCAGCGCAGGGCTCATACCAGAATTTTATTTGAGAAATTTGAAAAGCAGCTAAGCGAGAATAAAGGGTTTGCTCAAAAATTACTATTCCCCTCCGAACTTGATTTGGATGCAGAGCAATCGGTGCTTGTAAAAGAACTCATGCCGCACCTAGGCGCACTGGGCTTTGAAATAGAAGTTGAAGACAATCATCATTATAAAATATTAGCCACACCCTCTGACATTGGAAATACCAACCCATCTAAAATTATTGCTGAGATTTTAGATTATTATGGCAATATACATGAAGATATTGAGTATGATATAAATGAAAAAATTGCATTCTCGCTAGCCAAGGCAGCGGCCATAAAAAGAGGTAGAGCTCTTGCTCCTGAAGAAATGCAAAAATTAATCGACGATTTGTTTTTATGCCAATCGCCAAATTATTTGCCAAGTGGCAAAACAATAATTAACATTTTGTCTTTCGATGAAATAACCGCACTGTTTAAATGACAAAGTTGCGGAGTATAAGATATTTAGTCTTGCGATTAGCTGATTGGTTTAATTGTTGATAGCAAGCAAGCTGTTTTCGAAATAAAAGATATTCACAAATGAATCTAAATACACCTCCGGTTGTAAAAAACCTGCTTATAATAAACATCATTTTTTTTGCTGCCTATGCTTTGCTGGGAGATTTTTTCAATGGCAAAGATTTAAATGAATTGCTAGGTTTGCATTACATGGGTGCGGAAAACTTCAAGCCAATTCAATTTCTTACCTACATGTTCTTGCATGCTAACATTGGTCATATATTTATGAATCTGTTTGGCATTTGGATGTTTGGCAGGGTACTGGAGCAAGTATGGGGTCCAAAACGATTCATCATTTACTATTTTGTAACCGGCATTGGCGCAGCGCTTATTCAAATGGCCGCCATTTATTTTGAAACTCAACCGGTACTTAATGCCATTGATGCATTTTTAGCATCGCCTACAACCTCTGGTGTTAATGAATTTATTAGCTCAGGAGCCTTCAGTATTCAATCCGCAGAAATCTTAAATAACTTCAATATTTTCCGAAACACATTTAATTCACTTGTGGATACAAACCCTGGCCAGGCACTTACCGAGGCAATTGACTTTATTGCAGGTTATCGGGTCGACTATTTAAATGCTCATAATATGGTTGGTGCTTCGGGTGCATTGTTTGGTGTGTTGCTGGCTTTTGGTATGTTATTCCCCAATATGCAGTTATATATTATACCGCTGCCATTTCCGATAAAAGCCAAATGGTTGGTAATAGGTTATGGACTGTATGAACTATACAGCACCTGGCAAAACCAACCAGGTGATAATGTTGCGCACATTGCTCACCTTGGAGGGATGATCTTTGGTTTTATTATGATAAAACTTTGGGGCAAAGGCCGTCAGAATTTTTACTAACAGCCAGGTAGACCAAAAAAATGGAAGAAGCGGAATTTGATTAAATTCCGCTTCTTCCATTTTTTATCCAGACAAGACCTATGCCTGCTGAAAAAATTATGTACTAGTCTTCCGCCAGCGCAGCTTCTAATTCTTCTGTCATTTCGAGGTTATGAAAAACATTTTGCACATCATCTTCTTCTTCAAAGGCCTCGATCATTCGTAATACTTTCTTTGCCGTTTCAACATCTAAGGCCATTGTATTATTAGGGATGCGTTGAAGTTCTGCATTCTCCACCTCTACTCCCATTTCATCCAGCTTCTTCTGCATATTACCAAAATCCTCCAGCGCCGTGGTAATAATAACATGCTCATCCTGAATTTCAAAATCTTCAGCTCCTGCATCAATTGCTTCAAGTTCGAACTCCTCAATCTCCAAACCTTCTTTTGGCACAGAGAATATACCTTTCCGTTCGAATAAAAAGCTCAACGAACCATTGGTTCCCAAGCTACCACCCTTCTTTGTAAAGATGGAACGAACAGCCGCAACCGTTCGGTTATTATTATCTGATAAGCATTCGACAAAAATGGCTATGCCGCCATTACCATGCCCTTCAAAAGTAATTTCCTGATAGTTGGCATCATCGCTTTCCGCTTTCGATATGGCTCTGGTAATTGTATCCTTAGGCATATTAACACCTTTAGCATTTTGAACAGCTACCTTCAAACGTGCATTGCCATCAATATCGCCACCGCCCTCTTTAACAGCAACCATTATTTCTTTAACTACCCGAGAGAACATCTTTGACCTTTTTGAATCAGCAGCTCCCTTTTTACGCTTTATTGTTGACCATTTATTGTGACCGGACATATATTGACTATTTAATTAAACACTATGTTGTACCTTGTAAAAATAAGAAATTGTGAATGTTTTCTAAAATTAATTTAATTTCGAATCTAAATATTGGTACACGGCACTATTTTAAATTATTTGTCGTTATTTAGCCATATTGAAATAATTATCATGAAGAAAATACTTATTCTCGTTTTAGTTTTGCTTGTTGGATATGCAGGTCAATCGCAGACTTCTATTAAAGATTACAAGTATAAATACAACTTCAGTTTATCGCCTTTCTCTTTTGCTAACAGCTCTTTAGATGTTAATCTTGAGCGAATGCTGGCAAGCAATAAAAGCCTTGTTTTAAGAGGTGCCGTTAAATATCGTGATCCAGGGCAAGATCTGGAAGTAGGTGTTTTAGGTGAATTACAATATCGATATTACTTGATGCACAACGGTCATAAAAGCACCAATCACCCTTTTAATATCGCTCTTTATGCAGCACCATATGTATATGTTAAACAGCTTTACGATGAGAGCCCGGAATTTTATGATAATGTAATATATCACGATCAGTTTTATCCTTATCAGCCAGTAAATTCTGATATTACCTATAACTCGGTTGGGTTTGGTATTTACTCCGGAGTAAAGGGCGTTATCTTTGAAAGATTAACCATTGATCTGTTTTTAGGAGGTGGATTAGACCTAACTTATTTCGACACAGACAATAATATGGACAATGTCACCTTCGATATTTTTGAAGAAGGATATAGTGGAATTATTCCAAGAGGCAACCTGAGTATAGGATTTCTATTTTAAAAAAAACAAATGCGCAGAATCATACTTTTATTTTCGTTCATACTATGCCTTGCTCTATCGGGTAAAGCACAGATTGGAGGCCAACATACTTTTGAATTCTTAAGCTTATCTCCATCGGCAAAAATTGGTGCTCTAGGAGGTAGTCAGGTTGCTGTTTGGGGCGATGATCTCAATTTTGCTGCTCAGAACCCAGCACTGCTAAACTCAAAAATGCATGGCAAGTTCGACTTAAACTTTGTCAACTATTTTGCTGGAATTACTTTTGGCGATGTTGCTTATGCACATAATTTTAAAAAGTATGGCACCTTTAGCGTTAATGTAAAATCATTTAATTACGGTGATTTTCTTTATGCTGATGAAACCGGCGAAACCTTCGGAACATTTGGTGCCACAGAAACAGCCTACGGGGTTGGCTGGTCGTATGCCATTGATAGTGCCTTTCAGTTTGGTGTAAATGTAAAAGGAATTAGCTCGCAGCTGGAAAACTATTATTCAAATGGAGCCGCTATTGACCTGGGTGTTGTTTATCATGCACAGGGTGATAATTTTACCGGAGGATTGGTATTTAAAAACATTGGTACCCAATTCAACACTTATTACACCGAAACTGGTAATGAACCGCTACCTTTCGAAATTGAACTGGCATTTTCGAAAAAGCTAAGTCACGCGCCTTTTAGAATACATTTGGGATTACAGCATTTGGAGCAATTCGATCTCACCTATGAAGATCCTGCCAACCCAAGTGAAACAGAGAATCCATTAACCGGCGAAATTGAGAAAATGAGTCCGTTAGAAGAATATGGGCAAATGGCATTAAGACATTTAATTATTGGTGCCGAGTTTATTCCTTCAAAAAACTTTTATGTAGCTCTTGGTTACAATGCACAGCGTCGCGCCGAAATGAAAATTGACAGCCAGCGTGGGATGGTTGGTTTCTCCTGGGGATTTGGTCTGAATGTATCTAAATTTCGTTTCGGCTATGGACAGGCTATTTATCATTTGGCTGGACCATCTCATCAATTTTCTTTTGGAGTTAATGTCGCAGAGTTTTATTCAAGAGGATAGTTTTGCCAATTCAGTCACATTACCCTAACATCTTATTAATCGCCGGAACTGGCAGAAATGTTGGTAAAACAGAATTTGTCTGTCAGTGCATCAATTACTTTTCGAAACAACACAAGCTTGTTGGATTAAAGGTTACCAACCACTTTCACGAAGGTGAAGAACGCACGTATTCTTTAAAAGAAGAACACAATTCGGAAAGTTCCAAAGACACCTCTCGCATGTTAAGAGCTGGTGCTTCAAAGGTATTTTATTGTCAGGCTGAAGAAGCCTATCTGGAAAAAGCTTTCACTGTGTTTCTGGAGCAAATTGATAAGGACACCATAGTTATCTGTGAGTCAGGCGCACTGAGGAATCTAATTCAACCAGGGAAATTCATAGTGGTGAGAAATACCAATTTGCCAATAGTTAAACCCAAGGCACAGCGTTTTCTAAATCT
>JBFHES010000162.1:0-10938 GCA_041584015.1 Bacteroidales bacterium | reverse complement strand
TTTTTATTGCGCCACAACTCAAACCCACTAATAAAGAAATAACTAGAAATTAGTTTTACTTTTGAGAGCTTATTGTTCGGGCATAAACAATTACAATTTATTGAGCCATAAATAACACGTGAATATGAAAACCATTGGACTAATCGGAGGTATGAGTTGGGAATCTTCAACTGAATATTACAAATTGGTAAATAGGAAAGTTAAAGAAATGTTGGGAGGTTTTCATTCCTGCCAAAGCATAATGCTTACTGTTGATTTTGATGAAATTGTAAAACTACAACATGAAGGCAACTGGGAGACACTCGACAAGCATATGGTTGCAGCTGCCAAACAATTAGAGGCCGCCGGAGCCGACATAATCGTACTTTGCACCAATACCATGCATTTATGCGCCCCTGCCATTCTGGAAAGCATAAACATTCCGTTCCTACACATTGCCGATGCAACAGGTCAAGCCATTGTTGAAAAATCAATTTCTAAAGTTGCCTTGCTTGGAACCAGATTCACAATGGAGAAAGACTTCTACAAGCAATTTCTAAATGACATTTTTGAAATTGAAGTTCTGGTTCCAAATGATGAAGAAATGGATTTGATTCACAACATCATTTATAAGGAATTGGTGCAAGGTGACATTAATGACGAATCGCGTGAGATTTACAAGACAATCATTAATAGACTAGAGCAAGAAGGTGCCCAAGGCGTAATTCTTGGATGTACTGAAATACCTCTACTTATTTCTGATGCTGATGTAAATATTCCAACATTCGATACCACTAGAATTCATGCAGAGAAAGCCGTTGAGTGGGCTTTAGAGGAATAACATTTTTCATGTAACGGTACAATGAAACTATATACACACTGCACAAGGTGTAATGCCCAGATTGCAATAAAATCGACATTTGTTGAAACACGGCTTGATTTAGCAAAAAGAGATGGTGCTCAGTTCGAGCTTAGATGCACTGCATGTGGCGAACGAATGAATATTCATGTAGATGACGTAGTTGCAACACAAAGTAAAAGGCCCATTATTATTACCTCCTTCATTCTGATTCTTTTTGCAGCCTCCCTAACAATCTGGCTTTGGGAATATGGACTATTTGCCTTTGCTTCCTTTGGCATACCGATTATCACTATTGCCAAAACACGAAAAATGCAGCAATATAAAGAACGAGCATTTAACGAACTGTACTATGATAGCAATCGAACGAAAGCTTAGAATATCTAACCATTCTTTTTTAATTTCTCTCGCAATTCCTTAATCCTGAATTCACGTCCGACGAAAAGATTGTTTAAGCGTTCTAACTCCTGGTTTTTTTCCTCCAGCTCCTTGGTTCTTTCTTTTACCAAGTCTTCGAGTTTATTTTGATAATCATTTAGTTTTTCAGCAGCCTGCTTTTGTTCTGTTTGGTTTACAATTTGATTTAAAGCATACTGTTCTCCTTCAATTTGTATAAGCACCACAGACGATAAAACGTTTCTCACTTCTCCATTCTTTATTCGTATGGATGATTCAAAGTCTTTAATTTTGCCATGAGCAATAAAAACATTTTTCATTTCTATGGCAGTGGCTTCCGAAATAATATTCAATTCTTGCGCCGACGACTCTAACGCTTCTTCTCTTGAAAAACCCACGAATTCGCACCACGCATTATTAACCACACTATATTTACTATCGGAAAGTCGGGACAATGAAGAGGCAATCGGACTTTCGTTAAATGTAGTTGAAAACCTTTGTTCACTTTCTTGCAGTGCACGTTCAGCCTTCTTTCTTTCTGTTATGTCCTGAAAAACACAATAAGTTTGTCTAACACTTCCGTCGGTATTATAACCAATACAGCCTTCAAATGAAATTTCCAGATAATTACCTTGCTTATGACGTATCCTAAAGTTTACATCATGCACATACCCGCGCTTTTTAAAAGCAGGGAAATTCTTTTCAAAATGTTTTTGCCATTCCGGATGCAGAAAGTCCTTATAAAACTTACCAATAACTTCTTCTCGTTGATAACCCAGCGTATCCAGCCAAGCAGGGTTTACATCCCGAAACGAACCATCTTCATTGAGTGATTGATAGGGTAATGGGGCATTATCATACAAGGCCTTATACTTTTGCTCACTGTCATCAAGCGCTTCTCTAATCTCATTTATTTCCTGAGCAGATTTTTCAACAGTTTCCAACCTGGCATGTAGGTTGTTGAGCTCCTGCAAAAGCTGTTCTTTTGTATACTTAGAGTAATCCTGCTTCATAATATAAGCCAATATTGGATATTGAATTTCAATTAAAATCTAACGTGGGGTCATTGCGCTTTACAGAGGTAAAAATATGTTTTTATAGTAGAATATCAAACAGTTACTGTAAACATTATTACCACACAAATAAAAAGATAAGAAACGCTTACTGTTCGGCGCTTACACAATTATAAAATAAATAACTTTATGTATTAATCTTGTAGAATGAAAAAAGCAATACTTGTTCTTGTTTTAACACTATGCATGCTTTCAGGAACAGCGCAACCAAGTTTTACGCAAAGCTATCCGGATACCTTAAACAAACAGCGTTTGGGATTGACCCTTGGTACAGAGATTGGTGCTTATGCCGCTGGATTATCCTACCTGAGTTTCGTCTGGTATAAGGATCATGAGCGTGTTCCGTTTCATTATTACAATGATTCTAAAGGCTACCTACAAATGGATAAATGTGGTCACGCCTTCGGTGCTTATCGCGAAAGTTATGCCGCCTATTATGCGTTGCGCTGGGCCGGATTAGATAAAAGAAGATCCCTATTGTACGGAGGCCCAATTGGTCTTATTTTTCAAACACCAATAGAATTTTTCGATGGCATGTATGCAGGCTGGGGATTCTCATGGAGCGACATGGCCGCCAATACATTTGGGTCGCTGCTCTTTGTTTCTCAGGAAGCCTTATTCGACGATCAGCTTGTTTTAATGAAGTTCTCTTATGCGCCAAGCATTTACCCCGATTTACATGCACACTTAGGCGAAACTCTTGCTGAAAGTTTCTTCCTTGATTATAACGCTCATACGTATTGGTTATCGGGCGGCATTAAATCTTTAACAGGAATAGAGCAAGTGCCTGATTGGCTTAACCTGGCAGTTGGATACAGTGCCAACGGTATGATTTATGAATTTGATAATCCACAATGGTACAACGGCAAGCCATTTCCAAAACTGGAACGACATCGACAGGTTCTCTTCTCACTGGACGTGAACTTCACTAAAATTCCCACAAAGCGAAAATGGTTAAGAAAGGTTTTCAGAGTAATCAATATTCTTAAGGTTCCGTTCCCTGCCATGGAATACAATCGTATTGATGGATTTAAAATGCAGCCGCTGTATTTTTAACAATTGCCTTTTTAACTGGGTTTAAAGTTAAGAATAACCAGATTCAGTTCATCGCTTAATTTTGATAAAGACAACTTTATCAATTTATTAACCTACCTTTGCCGCCCTTATATAAATTACATGAATTTCAAAGAATTAGACATTATTGAACCAATCCTTAAGGCTTTAGATGCCGAAGGATATACTCACCCAACACCTATACAAGAACAGTCGATACCAATATTACTGCGTAAGAAAGATTTACTTGGATGTGCACAAACCGGAACCGGTAAAACAGCTGCTTTTGCCATTCCAATTATTCAACACCTGCATCTTAACAGGCAACGTACCAAAGGCCCGCGCAAAATTCGCTCACTAGTTGTTACACCAACCAGAGAATTAGCAATTCAAATAGCCGACAGCTTTACTGTTTATGGAAGACATACAGGAATAAAGAACACCGTAATATTCGGTGGCGTTAAACAAGGTGCGCAAACAGCCACCCTCGCAAGGGGTGTTGATGTGCTTGTAGCAACTCCGGGTAGATTACTCGATCTAATGAATCAAGGATTTATCTCTTTAAAGGACATTGAGTACTTTGTGCTGGATGAAGCTGACCGCATGCTCGACATGGGCTTTATTCACGATATTAAAAAAATTATTGCAAAGCTTCCAAGTCAAAGACAATCATTATTTTTCTCGGCCACCATGGCTCCTGAAATCATAAGCTTGTCGCATAAAATATTGGGAACCCCGGAAAAAGTAATTATCAATCCGGAACAAACCACTGCAGAAAAGGTTAAGCAGACCATCTATTTTGTAGGGAAAAAGGCAAAACCAAAATTGCTTATACATTTGTTAAAAACGGAACTATCCGGTTCGGTGCTGGTTTTCTCGAGAACAAAACATGGTGCCAATAAAATTGTAAAAGAACTTGATAAAGCCGGAATAGAGGCTGATGCCATTCATGGGAACAAATCGCAAACCGCTAGACAGCGTGCATTGAACGATTTTAAAGATGGTAATATAAATATTTTGGTGGCTACCGATATTGCAGCCCGAGGCATTGATATTGATCAACTATCGCATGTGGTTAATTTCGATCTGCCTAATATCCCGGAATCATACGTACATCGTATTGGAAGGACTGGTAGAGCAAATGCCAGCGGAACAGCTTTATCTTTTTGTGATAACGAAGAGAAACCTTACTTACGTGAAATTCAAAAACTAATTGAGCAAATAATTCCAGTTATTGATGATCACCCGTTTCCTTTGGAACATGCACCAGAAACTGCTAAAGCAAAACCAAAGCAAACCCAAGGGCGATCGAAACAACGGCCACGGACAGGAAGTGCAGGCGGGGCAGCCAAGAGCAAGCCTCATCGTAAATTTCGCAAACCAAGACCACCTAAGCAAAACTCATAAAAATTACATAATTGTAAAAAGCCTTCTTTTTTTAAGAGGGCTTTTTTTGTGATTGGACCGCCGCTCTTTCCATAAAAATATGACATACCTTACTTTTTGGTTTATTTTCTTCATTTAATAATTCTCCACTTGTAAGAAACTATACATTTGCCGGTCAAAATTCAAGCAATTCAAATGATTAAAACAGTAAATCTAAAAGGAGATATCTTTGGTGGTCTAACGGCAGGTATTGTTGCTTTACCTCTCGCGTTAGCATTTGGGGTTCAATCAGGATTAGGTGCAAGTGCCGGTTTATATGGAGCAATGGTGCTCGGACTTTTTGCTGCTATTTTTGGAGGAACTAAAACACAAATTAGCGGACCAACCGGACCAATGACCGTCTTATCAGCTTCGGTGGTAGCCATAGCTATTTCAACTTACGGTAGCATTGAAAGTGCCTGGGGACTTATCGTTCTTACCTTTTTATTGGCCGGATGCTTTCAAATACTCTTCGGTTTTTTAAGAATTGGCAAATACGTGAAATACATACCCTATCCTGTCTTATCAGGATTTATGAGCGGCATTGGTATCATTATTATCATTTTCCAAATATTCCCATCAATAGGATTACCCTCACCGGTAAAAATTACGCAGGTATTTAAAGAACTACCAGCTGCACTATCTTCTATTAACATAACTTCCATTGCCATTGCTGCAGGTACAATTCTTACTATTTATATTTTTCCGCGCCTAACAAAGGCAGTACCAAGCACATTAGTAGCATTGCTAATTGCATCATTCACCACCGCCATACTTTCGTTGGATACTCCCCTTATTGGAGAAATGCCAACAGGCTTACCTGATCTTAAAATTGCATCACTTGCACACATAAAGTTCGCTGATTTAAGTCTGGCAATTATGCCAGCCATTACCCTTGCCGGACTTGGAACAATTGATTCCCTGCTAACCTCTGTTGTAGCCGATAACATTACCAGAACCAAACATAACAGCAACAAGGAGCTCATTGGTCAGGGTATTGGTAATATTGCAGCCTCTCTAATCGGAGGCATACCAGGGGCCGGTGCAACCATGCGTACGGTTGTTAATATAAAGTCTGGCGGACATTCAAGAATCTCAGGAATTATTCATGCTTTGCTATTAATGCTCATCGTTGTAGGATTGGGTACATACGTTGCGTACATTCCGCTATCCGCTCTAGCAGGAGTTTTAATAACAGTTGGTATTGGCATTATAGATTCTAAGGGCTTGAAAAGTATTCTAAAAATATCAAAATCTGACGCATTAATCCTGCTAAGCGTTTTAGCTCTTACCGTTTTTATCGACCTGCTACAGGCCGTAGGTATTGGGATGGTATTCGCATCGCTGATATTTATGCGTAAAGCCAGCGATATGGTAGAGCGTACCACCTCCTTAACTAAAGTTGACAAATACGATCGTGAAGTTGGCTGGGATGATGAAGCTGACTTATCGTTAAAAAATTTGGAGCACGTATACATAAAACGACTTGATGGCCCTATATTCTTTGGTGTGGCAGCAAAAATCATGGAACGGATTAACAAAATACCTGACGATGCAAAGGTGATCATCTTTAGGATGAAGCGTGTTCCATACATCGATCAGTCGGGTTTGTATGCATTGGAAGATGTTATTAAGGAAATGCAAAAAATGGGAATAACTGTAGTGATGACCATGTTGCAGGATCAACCGCTTTACCTTTTCCAAAAGAACAGATTTATTCCTGATCTTATTCCTGAAAAGTACATTTTCAATAACATTAAGGATTGCTCGGTTTGGCTTAAAGCGCATTGCCAGCAATAGCGTCTGCAAAAACGTTTTGTTGAAGCCTCTGAATTTTTTACCTTTACCAACCAATGGTTACGAAACACGAACATAAAGACTTTTGCTTACGAACAGCTTTAATGCTGATTTTGTTTGCATTTATGCTTGCTGGATTTAATACCAATAATCATTCTGACGACTTCCAGACTGCTAACGATCGCTTTGCAAAAACCGAAGTTTTAATGAGTACCAACAATGCCATTTTGGTTGTCCCTCCTGTATTACCAACTGAGCATACGCAATTAAATTCTATAGCTTCTGGTGACAATACAACAAATAAGCCTGTATTTCTTGCTCATGTAAATAGATCCTCAAGTATACTGCATCAGCACCTACAGGAAACTTATTTAAACTTAAAACCAACACTCGAGAAAAACATTTCCCTGTGTATCTTTAATTTTCAGAGCGATACCGATTTACCGGCAATTTCGTAATTCAACTCATTTTCAATAAATTTATCAGTCTACTTTACGACTGAAACTATTAACAAGCTCTAGCGATTTCAACTGCTATTGTTTGCAATTGCATTAGAGTAATAAATCAAATAAAGATGAAATACATAACCTATATTTTAATTGCAGTTTTTTTAAGCAGTGTATTATTTGCTGCTATACCTGCAACAGTTTATAGTCAAGATAAGCTAGTTACACTCCAGTGTTCAAACCCCAATGCCAGTAGCGAAGAAATTCAAAGGTCCGCAGAAATCATTGAAAGCAGGCTAAAAGATTTTGGCGTTAAAAAATTCAAGTTGATGATTGATGAATCTGCAATTATCATCCATCTCAACAAGAAGGTAGACCTGGAGCTCATTACTCCTTTATTGACCTTAGAAGGTGAATTGGGATTTTTTGAATCCACACAAAGTATCGAAATTATAAATCGCATTAAGTCAATGCCGGAATTGAAAGCGTTACTGCATTTTTCAGATACCCATCAAAACAATCACATATTAGGTGCTTGCAATGCTGGCGAAAAAGCCAACGTAAACAAATTGTTAAACTCTGGTTTAAAGGCCGAACTAAAAGCCATGCATGTAAAGTTATGCTGGTACCACAAGCCTGTTAATGAAGGACAATGGGAGCTATATTTAATGAATAGCAACGCCGTTGTTGGCGGCAACATGCTAGCCAGCGCAGAGTTTGTAAGTAAAAAGCGTGCGGATTTCAACTCCATTAATATGAGATTTGATGCCAAGGGAAGCGCCATTTGGGAAACCGTAACGGAGCGAAATATCGAGAAGCCAATTATCATCGCCATCGACGACAAGGTTTATGCTGCACCAACTGTAAAAGCAGTAATTAAAGGCGGATATAGCTCGATTACCGGCGATTTTAGTAAGCAAGAAGCACAGTTATTGGTTACGCTACTAAACAATCCAGCGCTGCCTGTTGCGTTTCAGTTGAAGAACTAAACATGCAGTTATAAATATACCGCCCTTGCATTAATGGAATGGCTCATTATGCAAAGGCGGTTTTTAATTGTGTTGCTCCTACGGAACAATACCAAACCCTCGCATAAAAAAATATCCGATGATTGCTCATCGGATATTTTATATCAGGCTATTTAATAACTATCTCGTCGACAAATACCCAGGAATCTCCGCCGGCACCATAATGCCACTCCGGACATTTACCAATAGTTTTGGCAATTACCTTAACATATCTGCTTTTAATTCCTTTTAGCTGTTTTTCAAACTCATGAATAAATGCACCATCTTTATTAAGTTCATAATCATGAGATGCAGTGCCAACCAGCTTAAAATTCTTATTATCGTTCGATACATAAAACTCAACTTCGGAAGGTAAGAAAATCCAAATACGCTGCTCTTGCAAGGCTCCTAATGAAATAGAATTTATTGATTTCACTTTGCCCAAGTCTACAATTGCTTCCATGTCGGTTCCCTGGTAGCCTTGCCAATTCGATCGAAAGTCGGTATTACCACGTACCTGATCTATCAGCGCTAAATCGCCACCACAAGCATATACATGTGCATACTCGTTCACAATTTCAATATTCATTTCTACTGGAATACCATAAAAGTCAGCAACCAGCAATAAACTCTCATTTCCTGCAGCATCAATGCCAATGGCTTTTACATGGGTTGTTTGGGAAAACTCAAAAGGCTCGCTATAAACCGGAGATGCCGCGCTTGGAGCAGTTCCATCCAAAGTATAATGAATGGCTATTCCTTCCTCCTGCACAAATGACACATTGGTACTTCCCCTAAAAATCTTCTTGCCACTTGCCAGCACTGGCGTTAATACATAAGCACCTTTATCCAGATTGGCCTGTGGACGATCTTCTATGGCTGCACCAAATGCTTTGTTCGGCTCTGGTCCCATTTCAAAAATCAAGTTGCCACCATTCATTATTGCAGCATGCTTGATGTATGACTTGGTATAAGCTTCTCCGTTCAACATAACTGACTGAATGTATTTATTAACATCGCTTACATTGTTTGCCTTTATATTAAACGAGTTACCACCATCAATGGCTATTTCAGCTTCGGCAAAAATTGGCGTACCGAACACATAATAATCCAAACCTGGTGTTACAGGATAAAATCCCATAGCACTCATATTGTACCAACTCGACATTTGTCCGCAATCTTCGTTTCCGCACAATCCGTCGCGCTCGGTGGTATATAGTTCTTTCATTGCTCTATAGGTAATCTCCTGTGTTTTCCATGGCTGACCAACAAAACTGTATAAATATGCCATGTGATGACTTGGCTCGTTTCCATGTGCATACTGCCCAATCAAGCCAGAGATATCCGGTTGCGAGCGTCCGGTAACATTAGCTTCTGCATTAAACAGATCATCCAGCTTTTTTGAGAAAAGCTCATCTCCGCCAAGCTTCTCGATAAGTCCGTTTACATCTTGCGGCACAAAGAAACTATACTGCCATGCATTTGCCTCGGTATAGTCGCCACTCACCTCGTATGGATCAAATGGATCTACCCATTTTCCATTCTTCTTACCACGCATAAAACCAGTTTCCTTATCGAACATATTCTGATAGCCCAATGAGCGCTGAATGAAGTACGCATAGTCTTCTTCCTTACCCAGCTCTTTTGCCACCATGGCAATACACCAGTCGTCGTAGGCATATTCCAACGTTTTAGCAACCCCTTCGTGCTCTTTGTCTGATGGAATATATCCCATTTCCTTATAATGCTCAAGCCCCAGTTTATCTTCCATGGCACTTTTTTTCATCGCCTCGTAAGCAAGCTCCACGTCGTAATCCTTCATGCCCTTTGCAAAAGCGTCGGCAATTACCGGAACCGAGTGGTAACCAATCATGCAACCTGTTTCGCAGCCAGCCAGCTCCCAAACAGGTAAGTAGCCACTTTCCTTATATTTCAACAACATAGTTTTTATAAAATCAGTGGCCTGATGTGGATTGATGATGGTATACAGTGGATGCGTAGCACGGAACGTATCCCAAAGACTGAACACTGTATAAACCGGGTGATCGGCTGTATGAATCTTCTGATCCATTCCACGATATTGCCCATCAACATCGGAAAACAGGTTGGGTGCAACCAAGGAGTGATAAAGCGCTGTGTAGAAAATCACTTTATCGTTTTCGTTCTCGCCTTTAACATTAATTTTTGAAAGCACCTTGTTCCATTTCTGAGCACAAGCATCTTTTACTTTGTCAAAATCGAAACCGCTAACTTCCGCTTTCAGGTTCTTACGAGCTCCTTCAATACTCACGGCCGAAAGACCAACTTTAACAACAAGCTCCTTATCATCCGATAAATCGAATTTTAACCAGGCTTTAATGTTTTCGCCATCAGCAGTAGTTTGCTCGCTAATCATTTCGTCGTTTGCAACAATACCATATTCCATGATAGGCTTGCTAAACTGAGCCACAAAATAAACATGTTGATTATTGGCCCATCCTTGCGATTGACGATAACCACTTATCTCATTGGCGCTATTAAATTCAATACCTGACCCTAATACCAGGTTCTCGCCAACATCGTGCTTTAAATCCACAATAACATTTCCGATACTCCCTTTATTGAAAGTGTATTTATGAACACCAACTCTTTCGGTAGCGGTTAACTCTACATCAATGTTATAATCATCAAGTGTAACCGCATAGTAACTGGCCTTTGCTTTTTCGCTCTCGTGCGTAAAAGAAGAACGATATCCTGTTGATGTTTCTGCCTCATCACCAACCTGCATTTGGATTTCGCCGATGGTTGGCATCAACAAAATATCACCATAATCAATTGCACCGGTTCCACTAAGGTGGGTGTGGCTAAAGCCCATGATGGTATTGTCAGAACTATGATAACCAGAGCAAGCATCCCAGTTTACC
>JBFHES010000161.1:0-11074 GCA_041584015.1 Bacteroidales bacterium | reverse complement strand
TCTTCAAAAGAACAAAGAAGGTGATCTGCTAAAGGAGAAGTTTAAAAACGCACATGTGATACTTTTAGACGAGAATGGTAAGACGTATTCGTCTGTTGGCTTTGCGAAGTTTATCGACAAACAAATAATGATCGGCATTAAGCACTTAATTTTTGTAATTGGTGGACCATATGGGTTTTCTGATGAGGTATACAAATTGAGCAATGGTAAAATGTCCATTTCTCAAATGACCTTTTCTCATCAGATGATTCGCATGATATTTGCCGAACAGCTTTATCGCGCTTTTACCATTATTAAAGGGGAGCCCTATCATCATCAATAAAAACAACCTTATGTTAAGAGTTTTTAGTTTTATCAGGAATAAATATTTAGTTGCATTTTTAGTAATTGTGTTTTTAGGCCTACTATTCGAGTACAATTATTTTAATGTATTTGATACTAAAGAATTCTCTGAAGCTTTTAATGCATCGCTGCACGAAAAGCAGGAAATGATTGATGAACTGGTTGATGACATTGCTCCGAAACTCAATAATGATTTTGATAAATGGATGCGTGAAGAATCTCAGGAAATAAGCGAGGAGCTTACCGAGAATGAAATTGCGCTTGTGATTTATGAGGATGAAAAACTCATCTATTGGTCGGATAATGAGGTGGTGGTTGATGATGATCGCTATTTGGCATGGCACAACTCTGGAATGATTGAAATGGGTAACTCCTGGTATTTTACCGAAAAGCAACAAATTGGTAATTACCTCTATGGAAAGTTAATTCTCATTAAAAGCGAGTACTCTTATCAAAATCAGTTTTTAAGAAACCATTATGCGGTGGGGTTTCCATCATCTTATAATGGTGTAATTGTTTTTAATGAGTCAGCTACTGTTGATGCCATCTTCGATAAATCTGGGAATTATTTATTTTCACTAGGCGGGCATCAGAAAATTAAAACTGAATCAAATACTACACTCGCAATTGTTAGTTATTTTTTAGCAATTATAGTACTCATGCTATTGTTTAATAGTTGGTTTACCAAATTGCTAAGTGTCTCGAATAAGGGACGTATATCGTTTTATTATATTTTGTTGCTTGTTGCAGTGCGCTGGCTAATTGCCATTTTTGAAGTGCCTGTGGTTTTCTATGAATCGGAGCTGTTTGAACCTTACTATTTTGGTCTTTCTATGTTTGCACCATCCTTGGGAGATTTGTTCTTGTCGTCGATATTTGTGCTTGCCTATATCTACTTTATTAGTTCAAATGCACTCATCCAGCTAATTGATTTGTCAAAGATTAAAAAGGAGTTGCTGGTAGCTTTAGCCCTGCTCATCTTTATCGGAGCATATTTAGGTGTAGATTTTATGATGCATAGTTTGCTCAACGATTCTACGCTTAATTTCGAAGCTAATCGAATTTTCGATATATCTGTTTATTCTATTATTGGTTTCTTTTCTATCGGTTTTATTATTCTGGCCTTTCTGTTGCTGGTTGATGAAATCGTCAGGAGTATCCAGAACAAGGTGAGTTTTATAAGGTTTTTGTTTTTATTAATGCTAAGTGCACTGCTTATTTTTGCGCTACTCTGTGCCTTTACAACAAGTTTAAACTGGTATCATCTCGTTGTTTTTCCATTGCTAATTGGACCTGTCGCATACATTCGTATGTCCTCCAAAACATTTCAATACTCAACCAGAATAATGATATTGATGGTGGCATCGTTGTACACCATGTTATCCATATTAACGGTTGGGGAGCAAAAGGAGACTGAGATTAAAGAGATTTTTGCCTTGAATCTGGCAACGGAACAGGATTACCTGGCCGAGGCATTTTTATTAAATGTAGAGAAGGAACTTCCTCTTGATAATTACCTAATACAGGATCTTGGAGACGGAACAAATAATCTTGATTTAATCTATAGCTATCTTCAAAAGAAGTACTTTTCCGGGTATTGGAATAAATATGAATTTAACCTGTTTTACTGCAACGAGTTCGACAGTATAACCATTGAACCAGAAGATTTCTCAGTTCCCTGTTACGACTTTTTTGATTCAATGATTGATGAAAGTGGATTTGCCGTAACCGATTCGTGTTTTTATTTTATCGATGACAGCAATGGTCGGATAACCTATATGGGCCGTATCGATTTGTCGGATAGTTTGCAGCGCAAGGTTATGTACATAGAGCTTAACTCCAAGATTACATCGTCGGAGCTTGGTTACCCGGAATTGTTAATTGAAGGCAAGCCTGTTGATAAAATATCGCCGCTTGGGTTTTCTTATGCTAAGTATTTAAATGGAAATTTAATAACCGCAGCTGGCGAATATCAATACAGTTTAACCCCTGATTTATATCGCACCAATGGCGAGGAGTTTGGTACAATGCAGTTCGATGGATGGGAACATTTGGTTTATCAGGTAGATGAGAAGAATGTAATCGTGGTGAGTCATTTGTCTTACAGCTTACTCGATCAGCTTATTTTGCTCTCCTATCTATTTGTATTTTATCATATTCTATTTACCATTTCTATAACCATCATTACTTTTCCGCAACAACTGCTCGATTTCAGGCTGAATATTAAAAATAAGATTCAGTTTTCAATGATAAGTGTTGTGCTCCTTTCGATGGTGCTAATAGGCGGCGGAACCATTTATTTTAATATTAAACAGTTTAACAACAAGCATCTTGATAACCTAAGCGAAAAGGTGCAATCTGTTATGGTTGAGCTGGAGCATAAACTGGCCGGAGAGGAACAGCTCGATCATGAGATTGAAGAGTATCTGAATTATTATTTGATAAAATTTTCCAATGTATTCTTCTCAGATATCAATGTTTATGCCCTGGACGGCAATCTGCTCGCGTCGTCCAGACAAGAGATATTTGATCACGACTTAACGAGTGAGAGCATGAATACCGAGGCTTACCGACAAATGCATTATTTGAAAAAAGCTAATTACGTGCATAACGAAAGTATTGGCCAATTGGAGTTTCTATCGGCCTATGTTCCGTTTAAGAATGACAATAATCAAGTGTTGGCGTATTTGAATCTGCCATATTTTACCAAACAGAGCTTGCTTACTAAAGAAATTTCAGGTTTGGTAACCGCCGTGGCAAACATATATGTATTGCTTATTTTGCTAACCATTTTAATTACTGTCTTAATCTCAAACAAGATAACCAGGCCGCTTCGTTTGATTCAGGAAAAGTTGTCGCGATTAAAATTGGGTGAGCAAAACGAAATTATTGAATATCACAGGGAAGATGAAATTGGCAAGTTAATAGGTGATTATAACCGAATGGTTAATGAGCTTTCGAAAAGTGCCGAGTTGTTGGCTAAGTCGGAGCGGGAAAGTGCCTGGCGCGAAATGGCTAAGCAGATAGCCCATGAAATTAAAAATCCATTGACACCGATGCGTTTGCATATTCAGCACCTGCAAAAGTCAATTGAAGATAAAGCGCCAGACTGGGATGAGCGTTTTCATAAGGTATCTGAGATACTAATTAGCCAGATTGATAACTTAACATCCATAGCTACTCAGTTCTCAAAATTCTCGAACATACCGAAGGCGAACAATGAGATTGTTGATTTGCGCCTGATGATGAAAGAAATTGAATTGCTGTTTCAGAAAAATGAGAACTATGAGTTATTGTTATTGCTCGAAGTGGATGGCTCGATTGAGGTGAAAGGTAATAAGGAACAAATGCAAAGTGTGCTTATTAATTTGGTAAAAAATGCCATTCAGTCAATTCCTGAAAATCGCTTTGGTAGGATAGAGTTGGCACTAAGCAAGGTGGATGAAAGCACAGTTCAGTTAAAAGTAAGTGATAATGGCAAAGGAGTGTTGCCAGCAATGCGCGATAAGTTGTTTCAGCCTAACTTTACCACCAAAACCAGTGGTATGGGATTAGGGCTCGCAATAGTGAAAAATATAGTGGAGAGTATGGAAGGTCAGATTTATTTTAAGACGGAGCTGGAAAAAGGTACAAGCTTTTTTGTAGAGATTCCCTTATTAAATTAGAAGGTGTTATGATTTTTGGAATCGTAATGCTGAAGCTTTAAAGCTTACCCATAATTCCTTGTCAAGGCTTACTTGTAAACGTTCAAATGAACGTTCGGTGATTGTCACAAATATGGGAACACCTATATCAAGCAGTACTTCATAACCTTTGGGCGTTTTCTCAATTTCTGTAACTGTGCCTACAAATGAATTACTTGCGCTACTACTCATATTCTTTTCTGAGAGGATTACACTCTTACTTCGCAGAAATACATAGCCTTCACCTGACGACTGTTTTGAAATAAGAGTAAACGCCAGCTTTTCATTTACTTGAACCATGCGCTCTTCGCCAGTCTCTGAAAAGTCCAATAGGGATGCTTTGAAGAAGTTTTTCACTCCAACAAAGTTTGCAACAAACCTATTCTTTGGATATTTAAAAACCTCTTCCGGCGTACCTGTCTGAAGCAGTTTGCCATCATTAATTACGGCAACCTGGTCGGCCAATGATAAGGCTTCTTCGTAATCGTGTGTAACATGCAAAATGGTTATGCCCTTTTGGTTAATGGCTCGCAGTAAGGTTCGCAGCTCAGATTTTAATTGTACATCCAATGAGGCAAAAGGCTCGTCGAGCAGCAAACAACTGGGGTTCATTGCAAGAATTCGTGCCAGAGCAATTCGTTGCTTTTCACCTCCTGAGAGATTGATTGCTTTGCGCTTTAACAAATGACTAATGTTCATTTCCTTGGCCAAATCTTCTACCCTCGCTTTAATTTCAGCCTTTTTAGTTCGTTTGCTTTTAAGCGGATAAGCAATGTTGTCGAATACGTTTAAGTGCGGGAAAATAGCATGATCTTGAAAAACTAAACCAATTTTACGTTCCTGTATTTTTGTCTTGCTGATATTGACATCATCAATAAAAATATGTCCACTATCCGGCTCAATTAATCCGGCAATTATTTCAAGTAAAACAGTTTTGCCAGATCCTGACGCACCTAGCAATATGAAATAAGCACCTTGCTCAATTTCCAGATCGATTGAACTAAGACTAAACTTACCGAGTGACTTTTCTAATGATTGAATTTTTAGCATGAAATTATTTCTAGTACAAAGAAATAAAATTGTTGGCATAAAAATAAAAAAGCGATTGAAAGGATTTCAACCGCTTTTTATAAATTAAACTTAACTATTTACAACTGACATATTCTAGTACGCCCGCAGTTTTAAGAAGGTTTCAATTTTCCTGACATTTATTGGGTCAAGTATGGAAGTATTTTAAATGGGCACGATTGTTAAGTTGGTGCGGAAGCTTGTTTCCAGTAATCTTTAGCATTTTTTAACAAATTGGCTAATAATTTCATCTAACAACAGTTACGATGAAACCTTCGCCAATAGTGGTCGTAGGGATAATTAATATTTATGATTAGATGTAAGAAATCAAGTCGTAGCACGTTTAGAACTCTACAATTTAAAACTCTTATCATGTTAGAATATACAAAAGCCCTCCTCCAAAAAGTCAGTTTCGACAAGATGTTATTTGTTAAAGAATTATCAAAAGCATTATCATGGGTGTCCAAAGAGGAGCGTCAGGCGCTCATGGATTGGACAATGGCTCAGTTTAGTTCGCGGTACCGAAACGAAATCTCTGATGCATTTAAAACGATTGCATAAGTCTCTTTTAAATTAAATAAAATATGTGCAGGTGAATGATTGAGTTTGTCTGGTTGAAATTGGACAGAAAGAGGTTAATATCTTGCTGTTAGATTAAAGATGACAAACGAGAAAAATTATTACTTTTGCGCAATAATTTTAAAATATTAGTAATCTATATAATTAAATACTATGTCGAAAATTAAAGTTGCGATTAACGGATTTGGTAGGATTGGAAGACTTGCATTTAGAGCATCTTACCTGAGGGAGGATATTCAAATTGTGGGCATCAACGACCTAATCGATGTAGAATACATGGCGTACATGCTACGTTATGATTCAGTTCATGGACAGTTTAAAGGCACTGTTGAAGTGAAAGATGGTAAACTGGTTGTTAATGGCGAAGCAATTCGAGTAACTGCTGAAAGAAATCCTGCAGACTTGAAGTGGAATGAAGTAGAAGCTGAATATGTTATTGAAGCTACTGGTTTGTTCTTAACCAAAGAAACTGCTGAAGCTCATATTAAAGCTGGTGCAAAAAAGGTAATCATGTCTGCTCCTTCAAAGGACGATACGCCAATGTTCGTTTATGGAGTAAATCATAATGAGTATACTGCCGATTTACATATTTTTTCAAACGCATCATGTACAACTAACTGTTTAGCGCCAATTACCAAAGTGTTGAATGATAATTTTGGTTTAGCTGAAGGTTTAATGACAACGGTCCATGCAACTACAGCTACTCAAAAAACTGTTGACGGTCCGTCTGCAAAAGATTGGAGAGGTGGTCGTGCAGCTGGAGGAAATATTATTCCTTCATCAACAGGTGCAGCTCGTGCGGTAACTAAAGTTATTCCTGCATTAAAAGGTAAACTAACAGGTATGTCATTCCGTGTTCCTACTTTAAATGTTTCTGTGGTAGACCTAACATGTAAGTTAGAGAAGCCTGCTTCTTACGAAGAGATTTGCAAAGTGATGAAAGATGCTTCGGAAGGGTACTTAAAGGGAATTTTAGGATATACTGAAGATGCTGTTGTTTCTACCGATTTTGTAGGTGAGTCACGTACATCTGTTTTTGATGCTAAAGCTGGTATTATGCTAAATGAACAATTTGTAAAAGTTGTTGCATGGTATGATAATGAGTGGGGTTATTCTTGCAAGTTACTTGATATGATTGCTTACACCAATACCGTAAAATAGTCGCTATAATAGAATATATAAAACCCGGTTAGTAGCCGGGTTTTTTTATAACTTATTTATTTCAATCTCGAGTTCTGCAATGCGCTCGTCAGAGAATCCTTTCTCCTTAGCGGCATCTTCTAATGTGCCCCATATCGGTTCACCGCAGGCAATACACCTTATGCCATTGTCCATTAAAAATTTTATTGCGCCTGGCTTTAGTTCTATTAAATCTTCAATGCTGGTATTCTTGGTTATCGTTTTCATTTTTTAATAAATCTGATTTATTTGATAAAGGTACGATAAACTGCTTTTGGAGCAATCAGTGCCATACTAATTCCACGTGCTGCCATAAAAAGCATAAGTGCCCACCATAAGGCATGATTTCCTAATATTGGCTTTAGGATATAGTAAGTCGGCAGAAACACCAGTAGGCTACAAACGATCATGGTGTTTCGCATAGCTGCACTGGCTGTTGCTCCAACATAAATTCCATCCCAAATAAAAGCAGAGAAGGTAATTATAGGCATCAGCCAAATCCAGTATTCATACTGACTTGATAAAGCTATTAAGGTAGCATCGTTTGTTAGTATGGATAGCATTGCCTGATTAAAAAAGATATAAATAAGTGTAACCGGAATAGTAATGATGAATCCCCATTTAAAAATGCTTAAGATGGTTTTTCTAAGTTGTAGCCTGTTTCTTGCACCAATGGCTTTCCCTACCAAGGCTTCTGCTGCAAAGGCAAATCCATCAATAAAATAGGAGAGGATCCACAGGAACTGCAAGAGCAAGGAGTTTAATGCCAAAATTTCATCGTTAAAAGTAGCCGATTCGGCGGTGAAATAGAAGAAGGTACCGGTTAGTAAAAGTGAACGTATGAGAATGTCGTTGTTGACTTTCATGAAGTGTTTGAAGGCTCCAAGCTGAAGTATGAGTTTGTTTTGCCAATATTTAAAAAGCTTCTGGTAATACTTCTTTAGAAGTAAAAGCCCAATAATTAATCCGGTATATTGGGCAAGAACAGTTCCAAGTGCAACCCCATCTGATTTCCAGTCTAAAACCAGTGTAAAAAATGCGCTGAATAGAATATTACAGATGTTTACTATAATAGCTATTACCATTGGGCTTTTGGCATTTTGCATGCCAATAAACCATCCCGAAAGAACAAAGATTCCGAGTGTGGCTGGAGCCGCCCATATTCTGATCTTAAAATAGGCAAGTGCCAGACTTTCCACTTCATCGCTGCCATTTATTAACTTAAAACCAACCCACCCGATTGGCACCTGAAGTGAGATTAGCAAAATTGAAGCGACCAAAACAACCAACAATGCACGACCGAGAACAGTTATCGATTCGCTCATATCTCTTGCTCCTCTTGCCTGTGCCGTAAAACCCGTGGTTCCCATTCTTAAAAAACCGAATCCAGCATAAAGAAACAGAAAGATCATTGAGCCTAATGAAATTGCACCAATATATATGGAGTTGCCCATGTGACCCATGAGCCAAATATCGACTAGTCCTACCAGCGGCACAGTAATATTGCTTACCACATTAGGAACGGCAAGATCAAGTATTTTTTTATTCAAACTCATGGTGGGCAAAGGTATGCTTATCTGTTAAAATTTAAGAAATATGTGACCCAGTATTGCTTCAATAATTATTCGGCATTTTAGTTGAAAAAAGATTGTTATTGCTAAACATTTTTGATGAAGGCATGTTCTGTTATTTATAATATGTCTAAATAAAAATAATTAATATGTCATTTAAATTAGCAGATTTACCTTACGATTATAGTGCATTAGAACCAAATATTGATGCACGTACAATGGAAATACATCACACAAAACATCATGCTGCTTATACTGCCAACCTTAATAATGCAGTAAAGGATACACCATTGGCTGACAAGTCAATTGAGGAGTTAATGGCTGAGGTTTCAAAACACGGAGCCGCAGTTAGAAATAATGGCGGTGGATTCTTTAATCATAATTTATTTTGGACAGTAATGTCACCAAATGGCGGTGGTGCTCCAAGCGGAGAATTAGCTGCAGCTATTGATAAGAACTTTGGTTCATTTGAAGCTTTAAAGGAACAGTTTAATAAGGCTGCGGCAACAAGATTTGGATCTGGTTGGGCGTGGCTGGTAAAAAATGATAGTGGATTGGTGGTTTGCTCAACAGCAAATCAGGATAACCCAATAATGGATATTGCCGAAGTAAAAGGTACACCAATTTTAGGGTTGGATGTTTGGGAGCATGCCTATTATTTGCATTATCAAAATAGAAGACCAGATTATATTCAGGCTTTTTGGAATGTTGTAAACTGGGAAGAAGTTAATAAACGATTTAAATAGCAGAGGCTACTGCATGACAAGAATATTCTTTTTGGGTTTCAAGTCGTAATTTTGGGGTTAGAAGGTCAGGCAATTTGTCTGGCCTTCTACGTTTTTAAGAATATCACCAATTGTCTCTGATATTGCATATTCTTTCGCGTATCTTTGCAAAGAAGATTGTGAATTATGAGAAAGAAACAAACCGAATCAATCAATACTGTTGTTAGTAGCTACCTTAAACACATGGGGCTTGAAACCAAAATTAAAGAAATGCGATTGGTGAATGCCTGGCCAGAGATTGTTGGAGTTACCGTTTCGAAAGTAACAAAGGATGTGAGCTTACGAGGTGGTGTTTTGTTCGTTTCTATTAGTTCATCCGTTGTGAAAAATGAATTGTTTATGTTGCGCGAAGGCTTGCAAAAAGCCCTTAACGATAGGGCAGGAGAGCAGTTGGTTAAAAAGATCGTCTTTAGATAGAGAGGCGTGTTCTACGCTTAAGCATTCAGAATAAATCATAAAGAAACACCGCTACTTGCAAATGCCAGCAGCGGTGTTTTTCTTATATTGCTAGATGAGTGTTTCAATTACAATTCATCAAAGTCTTGATTGTCTAATCCTTGATTATACATTTTCATTGCCTTAAGGCTCATACCCATATTTGAGAATCCACCGTCATGGAATAAATTCTGCATGGTTACTTTTTTGGTTAAATCAGAGAATAGTGTGATACAAAAATCAGCACATTCATCTGCTGTTGCATTTCCTAATGGCGACATCCTGTCTGTAAAGTCCATCAAGGCATCGATACCTTTAACGCCACTACCTGCAGTAGTCATAGTAGGAGACTGAGAAATTGTGTTTACACGAATTTTTTTATCCCTACCGTATATGTAGCCAAAGCTGCGTGCAATCGACTCAAGCATTGCTTTGGCATCTGCCATATCGTTGTAGCCGTATAGCGTGCGCTGAGCAGCAACATATGACAGTGCTAATACCGATCCCCACTCATTGATCGCATCCATTTTACGTGCAACCTGTAATACCTTATGAAACGAGATTGCAGATATGTCAATGGTCTTGTGAAGGTATTCATAGTTAAGATCATCATATAAACGCCCCTTACGCACGTTTAATGACATGCCGATCGAATGTAGAATGAAATCGATCTTTCCACCAAATCTTTCCATTGCTGTGCTAATTACCTTTTCCAGGTCTTTCACACTGGTAGCATCGGCAGGAACTACTATTGTATTGCAAGCTTCGGCTAGTTTGTCAATCTCACCAAATCGCATTGATACGGGCGTATTCGTAAGAATAAACTCAGCTCCCTCTTCATGTGCTTTTTCTGCTACTTTCCATGCAATAGATGAATCGTTCAATGCACCGAAAATAATTCCTTTTTTCCCCTTGAGTAAATTATAAGCCATAGTATGTAATTTTAGTTCCAAACAAACTTAAAACTGGCTGTTTTTAGGTCTGATGGATTTAATAAAATGTTGTCTATTAAGTTTTTATGTTTTATGTATTGTTGGCAATTATTGGCAATTTGGCAATTGCTTGATTAATTGGTGTTTGGTTTTTTTCTCTTTTTTTCATCGTGGCAGATCTTTTAAAGATTAGATCCGGTAAACAATCCCGGATCTAATAAGTTTAATAACGTCGTTTTTTTATTACTTAAATTTAATAACTGTCGCAGTGGTGTTATGGGTTTGCTTCACTTCGTCAAAAATTAAAGCTTCCGCATCAGGGAATTGTTTTTTTGCTTTTTTGGTGAAGTTTTTGACCAGGTCGTCGAACTCATGAGATCCCATCATCCCGCCTTTAATTGTTCCTATCTCCAGGAATGGTTCCAGGGGTTGCGATTTAGCGAATATATATAGATCGTTTTACTGTTGGACTTTTGCGGAGCCTTTGGAGCTTTCTCTGG
>JBFHES010000160.1:0-11100 GCA_041584015.1 Bacteroidales bacterium | reverse complement strand
GTGTAGTGGTCGATCCATATGTGTCGAATCATGATAAAACAAAAATGCTCACCGGCTGGTTCGATCGTACCATGCCGGATCTTAATCAGAACAATCCATATTTGGCAAACTATCTTATTCAAAATAGTATATGGTGGATAGAGTATGCCGGGATTGATGGAATACGAATGGATACGCAACCATATCCCTACAAAGAAATGATGTCGGATTGGGCAGCACGCGTATTGATGGAGTATCCTGATTTTAGAATTCTGGGCGAAATTTGGGTTGGTAATCCGGCGATTGTATCATATTGGAAAAGTAAAAAATCTACCGATGGGTACGAGTCAAACCTCAATAGCGTTTTCGATTTTCCATTGCACGATGCATTGAAAATGGGGTTTAACGAAGATGAAGGTTGGGACAGTGGACTTTCTCGATTATACAATGTTTTAACACAGGACTATCTTTACGAAAAACCAGAGGAGCACGTTGTGTTTTGCGATAATCACGACGTGTCGCGAATTGCTGCAGTGTTGAATAATGATCCAGCTAAAATCAAGCAAGCAATGCTCTTTATTCTTACCATTAGAGGTATCCCATTAGTTTATTATGGTACAGAGATTGGCATGTCTGGAAAGCCGGATGATCATCATGGCAAAATTCGTCGTGACTTCCCAGGAGGTTGGGCAAATGATTCTGTAAATGCCTTTAGTCAGACTGGTAGAGACAGTTTGCAAAATGCTTTACATCAATTTACACAGAGCATGTTAAACATCCGTTCGGCGAATGAGGTACTGCAAACGGGCAAGCTCATTCATTTTATTCCCAATGATGGAGTGTATGTTTATTTCAGATACAATAATGATGAGGCGGTAATGGTTGTTATCAATAATAATAAACAGGAGCGGAAGCTCGACCGAAAGGTCTATGCTGAAATGTTGGATGAATACCTTCAAATGTATGATCTGGAAAGCGGGAAAGAACAGAATTATGAGCATGACCTGGTTGTTGAAGGAAATGGATATTTGTTAATTAGTTTAAAGAAATAGCGATGAGTCGGATTTTAGTTTTTTTAGTTTTAATAATTGGAGTTGTATCGTGCACAGAAGTTAAGGATGCAGAGTTAAACTTACCGACTGGCAAGGATATGGTTGGCTTAGCTAAGGTGATGGATTTAAAACCGGGCCTTAATAAGATTTTACTAAGCGACTTTTTCTTACATCCTGATCAGATAGATTCCATTCAGGTAGTTGACTTTAACAATGCTATATTCGATAAGAAGGAGCACACGCTGGTATTTAATGCCGATGATTACCCAAAACCGATTATCAGAAGCCATTGTTTTATTAAAGGAATTGAATACACCGTGTTGTTCCGTAAATCAAGAAAGGTGCTGCACAAGATAATCTTTAATCAAGGCGATGCGGACTACCAGCAGGTGGCACTGGCTGGAAGTATGAATGATTGGAATCCGGCAAATGCACCGATGAGTCGTGATGGTAATAATTGGTCAATCTCCTTACTGCTAAATCCGGGTAAATATCAATATCAGCTAGATGTTGATGGAGAGCGCATTTTAGATCCTGATAATACCATAACTGAAGATAATAATATTGGAGGATTTAATTCGGTGCTGTACGTTAAACCAGCATCCGATGCGCCAAAGCCGATTCTAAAAACGGAAACATTTAGTGATGATAAGTTAAACATCTCGACAAAATACGAGGTGAGCGATTTACTTGTGCTCTGGCAAAACCAGCAGGTTGATGCAAAGAAAATCGTTCATACGGAGTCGTCCATTGAAATAAAAATCCCTAAGATTGCCAGCCAGTTGGAGCGATCCTTTATTCGGGTTTATGCTTATAACAAAAGTGGTTTGGGTAACGAATTGTTGATTCCTCTGCAAAACGGTAAAGTTGTTAGCAATGTAAGTTCGCTTACCAGAACCGACCACGAAGCAGGCATTCTTTATTTTTTAATGGTCGATCGATTTAAGAATGGGAATGTTAAAAATGATTTACCGGTTGCAGATCCTGAGGTGCTGCCCAAGGCCAACTACTATGGTGGAGATATTGCGGGTGTCTTAAAAAAACTACAGGAGGGTTTCTTCGAAGATCTGGGGATTAACACCATTTGGTTGTCGCCAATCACACAAAACACATGGAATGCTTTTACAGAGTATCCGGAACCTCATAGGAAATATTCAGCTTATCATGGCTATTGGCCAATCAGCTTCACAAAGGTTGATAAACGCCTGGGCTCAAACAGTGAGCTGCAGCAACTAATTGATGAGGCCCATCAAAGAAATATCAATATCGTTCTTGATTATGTTTCAAATCACGTGCATCAGGAAAGCCCTATGTATACAGAGCATCCTGAATGGTTTAGCAGTGTTGACTTGCCCAATGGAGAGAAGAATATCAGAAAATGGGATGAGCAGCGATTAACCACCTGGTTTGATACTTTTCTGCCAACCATTGATTTTGCTAACGAAGAGGTGCTTAAAGTGGTAACCGATTCTGCAATGTTCTGGTTAAACGAGCTTGGGATAGATGGATTCCGTCATGATGCAACCAAGCATATCCCGGAAAGTTATTGGCGCGAGCTAACACGTAAGGTTAAACAGTACACAGCAAAAACAGGCAAGCCCGTTTATCAGGTGGGAGAAACCTTTGGTGGGCGCGAACTGATTGGAAGTTATGTTGGAAATGGCATGCTGAATGGACAATTCGATTTCAACCTCTATTGGGACGCCAGAGCTGTATTTGCTATTCAGGAAGAATCATTCAAAAAATTGAGTAAGTCTATTAACGAGACATTTGACTATTATGGGGCGCACCATTTAATGGGGAATATTACTGGTAATCACGATATGGCCAGATTTATCTCCTATGCCAGTGGCGCCTTGGCTTTTGATGAGAATTCGCAGGAAGCTGGTTGGAATAGAGATATAAAGGTTGAAACTCCACTTGGTTATAAAAGGCTGCAATGCTTAAGTGCTTTTACGATGACAATTCCTGGTGTTCCGGTAATTTATTATGGCGATGAGTTTGGAATGCCCGGCGCTAATGATCCTGACAACAGGAGGCCTATGCGCTTTGATGATTTAACCGAACCAGAATTAGCAACCAAAGCAATAACACAGCAATTGATTAAGCTTAGGAAATCGAGTATGGCGCTTAATTATGGCGATTTTACAGTGCTTAAAGTAAACGATGATGAGTTTGTGTACAGTCGTAATTATTTTAACGAAACAGCGGTGGTTGCTTTCAATAAGAGCATGCATGAAAAGCAGCTGAAGTTCAGTCTTGATGAGCAAACAGCAAGCGAGCTGAAAGCTCAGTTTGGCAGTCGTGTTATGGTGGATGGTAAAATAGTTACGGTAACGCTACCTCCATGGTCGTTTGAAGTATTGCAATAAGCAATGCCGCCCAAACTGGCCGCAACAGGCTTACTATAAGATGTATTGTAGGTTTTTTGCTTAGGCCAGATATCGGTCGATCATTTCTATTAGCTCATTCTGTTTAATTGGCTTTGGTAAAAAGGAATCGCAACCAGCCTGGAATATCTTTTCCTGATTTTCTGCAAAAGTAAAGGCAGTAAGTGCTACAATTGGTATGTCTGGATTTAACGCTTTAATGTGCTGCGTTGCTTCAAATCCGTTCATTACCGGCATCTGAATATCCATCAGAATCATATCTATTTTTTTGTTCCAGGTGAATATCTTGATGGCTTCAGTTCCATCTTTTGCCCAAAGAATGTTTATGCCTGTTTTTTTAAGCAGCGCTTGCATTAGCTCAAAGTTGGCTTCTACATCTTCAGCAATAATAATGTATCTGTTCTCCCAGCGACTTGTTTTTGTTTTCAAACCATGTTGCGCTGGTTTTGGCTTTGCAACATCGCTTGCCTTTTCGGCCAATGGTAGCGTAAAGAAGAAATGCGAACCTGCACCTTCTCTGGATTCTACCCAAATTTCACCGCCCATCATATTGATTAAATGCTTAGCAATTGCCAAACCTAAACCTGTGCCTCCAAATTGTCGGGTATGGGTTTCTTCAACCTGCCTGAATGATTGGAAAATTAGCGCTTGCATTTCTTGCGGTATACCTATGCCGGTATCGGCCACTTCAAACTGTAACAAGTTTTCATCCAAGCGAATTATCTGTAGTTTGACCGAGCCCTGTTTAGTGTACTTCAGTGCATTATCAATAAGAATCATTACAATTTGTTTGAAACGCATCTGGTCGGTTTCAATGGTCAAATCAGAAGCAATGCCTTCAAAGGAAGTTGTAATATTGATGTCGTTTTTATTCTGGTAGATCTTGTGCTTTTCTGACTCTACCATAATGTCATTAATGCTTTCATTCAAATCAAACTTGGTTTTTTTAATTTGAATTTGCCCTGCTTCAATTTTCGAGATATCAAGAATCTCATTGATCAGCGTCATTAATGAACTTCCATTATTATTTATGTGGTTGATGAATGTCTTTTGTTCTTCACTTGTTATTTCGGGGTCGGAAAGCAAGCTGGAGAAACCAAGTATGGCGTTCATCGGGGTTCTTATTTCATGCGACATGTTGGCAAGAAATGCTGTTTTAAGCCGATCCGATTCTTGTGAACGTTTATAGGTTTCGCGTAAGGTTTTTTCTGCCTTCTTCCGCTCGAGCGCATTAATCGAAACCTGTGCAATTAGCTTAAATGCATAAATGGTATGGTCGTCCCATTTTTTTCCCTTTACTGATGTACCAAATCCAATAAATCCAATAAACAGATGATTTACAAACATTGGAATATGCACGTATGACTCAATGTTCATGGAGTGCATTAGGTCGGTAAAGTAGACGGTGTTTTGGCCGTCGGGATATACCTCCAGACCGGTACTGGTAAGCTCATCGATAAAATTACTCAAACCTTTAACCTCGTCAATGGCTATTACTGGTTTTAAATTATTCTTGGTGAGAGATGTCCATTTATGGCTAATCTCTAATGAATGCCCCTGTTCGTCGAGCAAATAAATATAGGAGTTATCCACCTCAGCAAACGACGAAACTGCCTCAATTGCTTTGGTGATGGTGGCGTCAATTTCATTAATGGTTATATTAATGAATCCATACGATATCTGATTGATGAATTCGGTTAACTGTAGCCTGCTTTTTTGAAGAACCTGCGCTTTGTCTCTTTCCTTTAAATCAATGTCGATACTGTAAATTTCTTTTTCACCACTGGTGTTTTTAAGCATTACATAGCTTGATGAAACTGGAATTACAGACCCATCCTTTCTTAGGAGATGGTATTCCTTTGGCGTGGTATCTTTCTTCCCGTCCAGAATTAGATCTATTATCTCGTTGATATTTGCCTGATCATTACCAGGAATAATTAAGTCTTCCAAACGTCTGCCGATGGCTTCGTTCATTGTGTAACCAAAGAAATTTTCACTGGCATGGTTCCAGTAAATTACTTCTCTGTTTTCGTTAATTCCATATACGGCTACGGTTGGGATCTTCTCGAAGAGAGTTCTAAATCGTTGTTCGCTGTCGACTAGTGCCTGCAATGCATTTTGCCTGTCGGTAATGTCTCTTACAATTACCAGTAAAGCTTTGCTGTTATTGTAAGTAATTATTTTACCACTAATATCAACGGGCATTTCAACGCCGTCTTTTCTAAGTACTTTACTTTCCTTATAGGTTATTTCGCCTGTAAACCATTTACTGTATTCTGCGTTTATATTTTCGCGCATATGAGCAGGCGCAATTGCCGTTACGTGAAGTCCAGCCAGCACATCTATTCCGTGCGTTTCATGTGCCGCTTTGTTGGCGGCTAATATTGTTCCCGCTTCATCTTCAACATAAATAGCATCGGGCGAATTGTTAAATAGTTCCGCAAAGTTCTTATGACTGTTGATCATCTCTTTTTGAGCCTCCACCTTGTCGGTTATATCCACCTCAACGTTAAGCATGCTCTGACGGCCGTCTATCCATTTTATGCCGTTCTCAAAAAGGTGAAAAAAGCGTCCTTCTTTGTTGCTGTATATATCATGACTCCGGCTCTCATCTTCTGAGCTTTCCTCAGAACCGTTTGTTATATCTTCAATATTTAGTACCTCATTGTAAGGTTTACCTATAATGTTGCTTCCATGAATTTTTTGCCCGTATCTGTTGGCGAAAATTATTTCGTTCGACTCTTTGTCTGATACATAAATTCCAACCCTTATGTTGTTCAGAATTTTTTCTACAGCCAGGTTCGATTGTCGAAGCAAAGCATTTGCTTTCTGATTTTCTTCAACCTGCCATTCCAGTTCTTTACGCTGTACATATAATTTCAGGAAAATTTGAATCTTGCTGATGAAAACCTGTGATACCAATGGTTTGGTGATGAAGTCTACTGCTCCTGTTTCAAGGCCTTTTTGATAAAAATAGTTCTGGTTATATACGGCCGAAATAAAAATAATCGTCAGGTGATGTTCTTCCAGCTCTTCCCGAATAATTTCTGCGGTTCTAAATCCATCCAGCTCTGGCATCTGAACATCAAGCAGCAACATTGCATATTCATTTTCCTTTACCTTTTCAATTGCTTCGTAGCCTGAAAAAGCCCGATCGAAATCAACTTGCAGTGATTTTAATAAACCCTCAATAACCAGAATGTTAGAGAGCGTATCATCCACTATTAAAATTTTGGGCCTGAACGATTCTTGTCGCGTATTGCTGTTACCTTGCATAATATGTAGCTTAAGCGGTGCTTTATTTACGAGTGCATATTGTTATGCATACACCTTACTAATAAATCGATGTACGAAATTATTGGAATAAAGTTCTGTACATCAATTTTAGTGGTAATAATCAGATTGAAATAACCGGGCACCTTTACTTTTTGTAAGCTTTATAATTAGCAAAAGATTGATGCTCCTAACAAAATCAAAGGCACTTTTATAAGAAGTAAAGCTTGGAATTGTTTGCCGTAACTTGCGTTACAAATTCATGCTTTGCATGTATCCTTCATCCACAAGTAAGTTGGATTGTTTTGAGGCTGCAACGGCAAGTTGATCGCAACGCTCGTTTTCAGGTATATTCGCATGACCTTTAACCCATTGGAATTTCACATGATGTTGACGGTAGATTTTCAGAAAACGAATCCATAAATCGGGATTCTTCTTTTTGGCAAAATTAACTTTCTCCCAGCCGAACACCCATTTTTTATCAACGGCATCTACCACATATTTTGAGTCGGTGTAAATGGTAACATCTGTCCAGTTATTCTTCAGGGTTTCCAAAGCAACAATTATCGCGAGTAATTCCATACGGTTGTTGGTGGTATGCTTGTAGCCTTCAGACAGCTCTTTGCGATGTGGCCCCGACATCATAACAATCCCGTATCCTCCGGGTCCGGGGTTTCCACTTGCTGCTCCGTCTGTATATACTGTTACTCTTGGCATGTTGTAAAATTAAATTTGATTGATAAGAAGAATATTTGTTCGTGCTTATTTTTTGTAAAAATGCATTTCATCAACAAAGCTGGCTACCTTATCGGGCATGAAGAAACTCACTTGTTTCCCGGCTTTTATCGATTGTCGTATAAAGCTCGAAGATATTTCTATTTGAGGAGCATCAACCACTGTAAGTTTCATTTTATCTGTAAAATCGTTGGCATTAAAACCAGGACGTGGATAAACATATATTTGATGATTTGCGATAATGCTTTCGTAGTTTTTCCATTTATGAAAAGTCTTCAGGTTGTCTGATCCCATTATGAGAACAAATTCCTGATCGGGATATTTTTCGCACAGATAAGTAAGCGTATCAATTGTGTAGGATGGCTTAGGCATGCTAAACTCAATATTCGATGCCTGAAAAAGAGCAGAGTCGCCAATGGCTAAGTTAACAAGCTGTAAGCGATGATAGTCGGCCAATAAGGATGATTTTGGCTTTAATGGGTTTTGCGGACTAACAATAAACCACAGTTGATCCAGGTCGGAAAACTCAACCATGTAGTTGGCAATAGCCATGTGTCCAACATGAACCGGGTTAAATGAGCCAAAATACAAACCTGTTTTTTTCATGTCTTCTTTAGTTTTCAAGAAATGAGTTTAGTGCATGTTCTGCGTCTTTCACAGCCTGCTCTAGATTGTCGTTAACAACTACTACATCAAACTTATCTGCAAACGATAACTCAAAATCGGCCTTGTCCAGGCGACGTTTAATCTTTTCGTCAGAGTCGGTATTTCTCGATCTTAGGCGTCGTTCTAGTTCTTCTTTTGATGGTGGCTGCACAAATATCGCTAAGGCGTCATCGCCAAATTGCTTTTTTAAATTTACTCCTCCAACCACATCAATATCGAAAATTACATTGTTGCCGGCATTTCTGATACGCTCGACTTCACTTTTTAAAGTACCGTAATAATGATCGGCATAAACCTCTTCCCATTCAAGAAACTCGTCGTTCTCAACTTTAGTTCTAAAATCGTCAGCTGTTAAAAAGTAGTAATCAACACCATGGCTCTCTGTGCCTCTTTTCTCACGACTGCAGGCCGATATAGAAAATTCAAGGTTAAACCCCTTGTTGAGTAATTGCCGAACGATAGTTGTTTTGCCCGATCCTGATGGTGCTGAAAATATTACGAGTTTCCCTTTCATTGCTGCTTTGTATTGTGCTCGCAAAAATACGAAATAATGACAAGTAGGCGTCAAATTATTTATTCCGGGTTTTTAAAAATTGCGTACATTCAACCATCAAAGGAATATTCAAGAAATTGATCGAGTCATGAAAATGGTACAGACTGTTAAGTCAGAGTTAGAGCGAATTAGGGGCGAAGTGGCCTTAAGTTATATATACAGAAGAGGACATGCTTTGTACCTGAACGGACAGGTTACCATTCTTTCCCGCTCCAGCAGTGTGTACGATTTTTCAGTTGATGATCAGTACAATGATTTTAATTTGCGGGTTGAGTCTGTTGCTGAGGTATTGTATAATTGTAGCTGTGGCAGTTCTGGAATATGCCCGCATAAGGTAGGTGGTTTATTACAAATGCTTGAAGAGCTTTCACATCAAGAGGCCAAAAAAGAATTGCCGGGTATTGCCTACACACGCGAAGGAATGATTAAGCGTGTAATGCAGGAACGTGTTCAGAAAGCCAAAAAGGCGAAGTACGAATTACATTTGGCAGAAAATATATATGGCGAGCATTTGCTCCTCAATGAAAAGCGGAAAGAATACAAAATTACTTTTCACGACTTTAAAAAGGAAATAGGTTATTGCACTTGCCCCGATTTTACCGGAAACAAGCTAGGAACCTGCAAGCACCTCATGTGGTCGTTTGCACATCTTAAGAAAAATGCAGACCAACTAAAGGCTCTTAACAGAGATTATCCCTTTGTTGAGGTTTTCCTCGATCCATTAAATCATTATCAAATTTCATGGTTTTTCCCGGGACGTATTCCCGATCCGGAAATATCTTCACTGTTGTATAAATATTTTGGTAAATCCATGATTTACCCTGATCAACAGATCAAGCAATTCTTAGGATTCCTGAGGTCGGCAAAACAATTTAAGCAATTGTTAGTGCGCCCGGAAGTTTACCGAAAGGTTGAAAAAGCTTTTAATCAGGAAGTGCTTGCAGACTTAAAACAAAAAACGAGACTTGATTATTCGTTGCTTAAAGTGAAACTTTATAAGTTTCAGGAGGAAGGCGTGCGCTTTGCAACTTTTAAAGAAGGCGCCATAATAGCAGATGAAATAGGTTTGGGTAAAACTTATCAAGCCATAGCAAGTGCTGTTTTCAAGCAACAGATATTTAGCTTGAAACGGTGCTTGATCATTTGTCCGGCATCACTAATGGATCAATGGAAAGAGCTGATTTTACGTGTAAGTGGGGCTGAGGCTATTATTGTAAAAGGAACAGCTCAGCAGCGAAAAGAAATATATCAAAACACCGAAAGCTATTTTTTAATAACCAATTACGAAAAGATTGCCAAAGATAGGTTGGCCTTAGAAAATCATCCGCCCGATTTTTTGGTTTTAGATGAGGCGCAGCGTGTGAAAAACTATGAGACTCAAACTGCCGGATTAATTAGAGGTATAAAGCATAAACATATATTGGCCTTGAGCGGAACACCAATTGACAACAAATTAACCGATTTATACTCGATTGTAAGTTTTGTTGATCCTTCGCTTTTAGCGCCATTGTGGGAGTTTTCGCAAATGCATTATTATTTCGACCCGGATCATGAGCAGAAAATAACCGGTTATTATAACCTTGATCTATTAAAGGAAAAGCTGTCGGGTATTTTAATACGAAGAACAAAACAGCTGGTGAAAAAACAGCTTGCCGATGTAACGGAGATTAATTTCCCCGTGGTCTTCAGTCCTCAACAAAGAAAACTGCAGAAGGTCTTCACCAAAGAGTTAAGCGAAATTTTGGAGCGTAAGTTCTTATCACCGTTCGACTGGCAGAAAATTTTTCAATTGATAACAAAGCTTCGGATGTTATGCGACTCAACGCTTTTGTTAGGAGCTGATTTTAATAGTGCTCCTAAACTTGAAGAACTAAAAAAGTTACTTGTAGAGAAGCTTGATATTAATTCGAGTAAACGAAAGGTTGTCATTTTCTCGGAGTGGGTTAAAATGAACCACCAAATTTGTAAAGTGCTTCGGGCCAATGGTATTGAATATGTCGAGTTAAATGGAAGTGTGCCGGTTGACAAGCGCAAGGAGCTGATCGATAAATTTAACGACAGTGATACTTGCCAGGTTTTTGTATCCACAGAAACAGGCGGCGCTGGTTTAAATTTGCAAGCGGCGGATACAATCATCAATTTCGACTTGCCTTTAAGTGTCGTTAAAAAAGAGCAGCGCCTGGGCCGCATTGATCGTTTGGGGCAAAAACATGCACATCTGACAATCATTAATATGATAATGAGAAACTCATTTGAAGCAGGTATTGCTGCAGGATTTCAATTGAAAGAAAACTTAATGGCAAGTCTTGAATCGGCGGATTTGAATGCCATTGATGTAACTGTTTCGCATAAATTAACTGATGAATTGCGGTCAATAATAGCTTCGCTGGAGGAGGGTTCCGAGGTATATGAGGACACGGCACTTAAATTAGAATTTGAAGACAGCAGCTGG
>JBFHES010000159.1:0-11104 GCA_041584015.1 Bacteroidales bacterium | reverse complement strand
TACCAATTGGAACGTTATTAATCAAGCCAGCGGCTTAAGCTCAGATACCGTTTTGTCTTATTACAAGAACGGTATTATGGAGTATTTTGTGGCAGGCAATTCATTGAATGTATATAATGGAAGTAACTATCAGAGCTATCCGCTCGATGGTTACTATGCTGGTTTTGGCACCATGAAAAATGTTTCACGAATAGGTAAAACAATGTCGGGGCAAATATGGATAAGTAGACTGTCTGGTGGATTGTACTTATTTAATGGAAGTATTGCAATTCAAAAATCTACAATGAAAGTGTACAGCTTTCTACCCGAAAACGATCGGGTTTGGTTGGGTGGTAAGAATACCGGTATGATGTGCTTTGGTTCTGATTCTGTTCAAAGTATTTATAAAAGGTTTAATGATGGTTATGAGCATAAACAGGGAATGGTTCGCTCTATTTTTAAAGGAAACAATGGGCACGTTTATTACACGCAGGAATCAAAACTCTACGAGGTTTTTGATGATAGGATTAATACTATTGATTTGGTAGAAGGGAAAAGCTTACTGGCATTTCAGAAAGGGAATCGGGTGTATTTACTCGAGGAGAATGCAACTGTACAAACAATTAAGGTGGTTGATCTGAGTGTATATAACAGCTTTAATCTGAAACCATATGGTTCAGGTTATACCAATGATACTGATTACAGTAATTTTAAAAAGCTGGACTTGAATAATGTAAGTGCGCCTGTACATTCCAGCGGTGGTATGTTTTGGGATATGAATGGAACAGGCATGTATGAATTACCTAAAGGAAGCGGCAAAAGTTGTGCATTTACAAACTCTATTTGGATTGGAGGATATGATGCTCAGCAGAATTTGCACATTGCGGCAAAGCGCTTTAATGAGCAAGATTATTGGCCAGGCCCAATTGTTTCAAATACTGATACCACCACAAAAGAAACAGCCGATCAATATGACCGTGTGTGGAAGGTGAACAAACAAATGATAGAAGAATTTAAATTTCAGTATAATAACGGAACCGTTGCTAGTGGAGCTTATCTGGTGCCTTTTGACATTGTTAGTTGGCCCGGCGATCACCCTTCAACAGGTAATCAAATGGCTCCATATTTTGATAACAACGGCGATGGAATATACAATTATCTTGATGGCGATTATCCTGAAATACTAGGAGATGCAATGCTCTGGTGGGTAATGAACGATTTTATCCCGAATCATGATGCTACAAATGCTCCTCCTTTAAAAGTGGAAATATATTCATCATTCTATTGCTTTAGATATGATAATGCGCCAAACGATAGTCTTGAGCAAGTAAATAATTTAACATTCCTAAATGTACAATTGATTAACAGATCCGCTAATCAATACGATTCATGTTACTTAAGTGTGTTTACCGATTTTGACATTGGTTATGCCTTTGATGACTTTTTAGGCTGTAATGTTGAATTGAATGCCATGTATGGTTATAATGGATATTCAATTGATGGAAACGGAGAAGCAGGCAGTTATGGTGGTCCAATACCGGCACCTCCGGTTTTTTCCATGAGTTTTTTAAACGGACCAATAGCCGATTTAAATGATGGAATTGATAATGACAAAGATTTTCAGATAGATGAAGTTGATGAACGCTGTTTGCTAAATAGCGTAACAACTTTTAGTAATGGAGCATCTGGTTTAAATGATCCGCAAACAGCGATGGAACATTACTATTACATGACGTCAAGATGGAATGATGGAACACACGTTAAATATGGTGGAATAGGTCATCAATCGGATCCCAACGCTTCTAATATTAATTGTGATTACCTATATCCAGGTAGTTCCAATGTTAATGGTTGGGGACAAAACGGACAAGTGCTTGCCGATTGGAGCGAGATTATTGTTAATAACAATCCTACAGATAGGAGAGGTGTTGGTAGCTCAGGTCCATTTACATTCGAGGTAGGCGAAACAATCAGTTTAGATCTTGGATATATATTCACGCAAGTACAGGATACATCAAGTATTGAGAATAGTATTCAAACCAACTTCGATTTGACCGAAGATGCACAGCAATGGTTTGGCGAAGATCTGTTTCCTTCAAATTACATATTTGAGATTGATAGTTTTCTTACAAGCCCTAAACTTGAAAAGTTAGATTTTAAAGTATATCCAAATCCAAGTAACAGCCTGGTTAATATTAGGCTTGATGTTAATGATCAGTTTGAAACCAACTACATGCTTGTTGATATTCGAGGGAGAAGTTTAGTAATGGGAACTCTTGGTAACAATGGACATGCAACTATTGATTTAAGTCGATTGAATACAGGAATTTATTTTATTCACCTCGTACATAACAAACAGAGCTACTATCGAAAGATTATTAAAAACTAAATATTGATATTTAGAAACTAAGCCCGTCAAATGCGACGGGCTTTTTTATAACAGCTACTAAACTTAATTAATTGCTAGGTTTGATTTATATTTTTAACTTGCATGATAACTAGGGTTATACCCACTATGTCTTGTTTTTTTACAAATAACTATTGAATAACTAGAATACTGAAAAATGAAACAATTAACGCTACTGATTTTAGTCTTCTTTTCCTATTTAAACCTGTCTGCACAAAACGGGCTTGTGGAAATACCCTTGGCCGAGCTCGACTCACTTGAGCTGAGTTATGCACATAATTATGTTACACATCTTACAACTGATGGTAATGACGTCTTTTTAGCTTTCATGAATGGAGGTGTTAATAGCTGGGATGGTAATTCCTGGACAAAGTATACTACATTTAATTCAGGACTCCCTTCAGATCATGCTACCCATATATCTTTTGCCGATGCTAATATGTATGTTAGTACACTAAACGGTGTAGGTGTTTTCGATGGCAACAGTTGGAGTGTTATCGATAGTCTATCCGGTTTACCAAACGATACAGTACTGGCTTTTTTAAGTGTTAACGGCAAACAGTATTTTGTTTCAACGGAATATCTGTTCGTAAATGATGGGAGTGGCTTTCAGCAGTTTAAATTCGATGAGCACGATGCAGATGGATCACCTCAATATAATAGTAGCCGAATAATTGTTAAGGATAATTGGGATCTTATCATTTCACGGAGGTATGAGGGAGCGTATGTGTTCAACGGAGATTCTCTCAGCCGTTTTATCGAAGAGACTAAGGTTAAGCTTATGTTGGAAGATGATAAGCTATGGGTAGCGGGTTCTGAACTATACACTTTGCAAAATGGAATTCGAACAAATTTTACAGATAATTATAATGATGGATTTTTAGAAGAAGCTAGTTACAGAGGATTTAAAAGCATACTTAGAGGTAGCAATGGTCATCTGTTTTTTTCCGCTGGAAGGAATATGTTTGAAGCATTTGAAGATCAAATTAGATCATATAGAATGAACATTTTTTCTAATAATCCTGAGCGCGAGATAATAGAATTAAACAATGAGTTTTATGCGCTACGTGCGAATTCAGCTCAAGCTTTATATAAGCTGGACATAAATGTTTATAATGATTTTGAACAACAAATGGAATACCATGTAAATGGTAATAACTATAATAATACCAAATTTTTAGATATTAATAATGTAAAGGCGGGGGTGCACAGCAGTGGTGCTTTGTTTTATAGTGGTAATGAGGCTGGTGCTTATTACGAAATACCAAAAGGAAGTGGAAAAAGGGCAACTTACTCAGAGGGATTGTGGATTGGAGGGAAAGATGCATTAGATAGCGTGCACTTTTCTGCGGTACGCTTTACTTATCAGGAGTTTTGGCCAGGACCAATAATTGATATTAATGATACAAGCACCACTGAGACAGCTGATCAGTACGACCAAATATGGAAAGTTGACCGCAAAATGATTGAAGAGTTCAAATATATGCATAGCATTGGAGCCGTTGCAGATGGAACATATCCCGTGCCTTTCGATTTAGTTAGCTGGCCCGGTGATCACCCTGCTACTGGTGAAATGATGGCACCGTACTTCGATTATAATAATGATGGTATGTACGACTATCTGGATGGTGATTATCCTGTAATAAGAGGTGACCAAATGTTATGGTGGGTGATGAATGATTTTACCCCATATCACGATTTAAGTGGTGGTGAGCCCTTAAAAGTAGAGATTTATGCCTCGTACTACGCTTATGTTTACGATAACCCAACAAGCGATAGTTTAGAACATATTAATAACTATTCCTTCATTCATTACGATCTTGTAAATCGCTCAGGTGTACAATACGACTCTTGTTATCTGGCTTATATTTCGGATTTTGACCTAGGCTATGCATGGGATGATCGTGTAGGTTCACACGTGGATCTTAACTCTATGTATGTTTATAATGGATTAGCTGTCGATGGAATAGGACAAACTTACGCTTACGGTGGTCCGGCTCCTTCGCCACCTGTATTTGCCGTTAATTTCTTGCGAGGGCCAGAAGCTGATGAAATGGATGGAATTGATAATGACAGAGATTTTGAAATAGATGAAGATCAGGAGTTTAATATGATGAGTAAATTTAAAACCTTTGTTTGTGGTTCACATCCTCCCTTCTCACCACAAATGGGGAATCCGCGTTCCTTATATGGTTTTATAAGTGGTAAATGGAGCGATGGCTCAAATATGATGTATGGCGGAAATGGACATTATGCCGGAGGTGCTACCAACGTTGAGTGTGATTATTATATGCCGGGCTTATCTGATCCAAATGGATGGGGGACTGGTGGACAAACTATGCCGGAGTGGAGCGAACTAACCGTGGGTTATCCGGAACACGACGCAAAAGGAATAGCCAGTTCAGGAACTTTTACTTTTGAGGTTGGAGAAACCACATCTATTGATTTAGCCTATATCTGGACACAGCACCCTGATTCAATTAGTTTAGAAGAGAATTTGAATTATCACTTTAGCTTAACAGAAGATGTGGTCGACTGGTTTAAGAATGATAATTTCCCAAGTAATTACGAGTTTGAAATTGATAGCACCTCCTCTGTGAAAGAATATCAGGAAATTGAAATGAAGTTGTATCCAAATCCAACTTCTAATGTATTGTATGTTGTCTCAGATAATATTGATAATTCAGAATCTTACTATCAGGTTTTAGACATGCATGGACGTGTGTTGAAAACAGCTAAGCAACAGGCAGGACAACCATCTGCACTGCAGGTTGGAGAATTAGCGCCGGGTATTTACTTTGTTAAACTAAACTCCAATGGACGTTCTACCTTTCGTAAATTCATAAAGAACTAATATTTGTTTAATCGATATAATACAAGCCCGTTAATAATGACGGGCTTTTTTTATGATGCGCTAAACATGTTTTAATAATTGTGAAGCTTAGTGAATATAACTAAATTGCATGATCGCTGATTTCATAACATTGGCTTCGTTGTTAACTATAATAACCATTGAATAATTAGATTACTAAAAATGAAACAACTAACATTATTCTGGGGACTAATGATTCTGGGTTTTGCCATGCAGGCGCAAAATGGTATAACCATTTTGCCAATGGCACCAGTTGATTCATCAAACTACCAGCAATACAAACGGGTGTCCTCGTTTATTGGAGACGATGACAATATTTACGTGGGCTATAATTACGTTGGACTTGCTGTTTATGATAGCACAGAATGGGTTTGGTATAATACTGACAACTCCGATATACCAAGTAATGAAGTAACCCAACTCGTAATGTATGATAATAAACTCTACGTTTCAACATTAAATGGTTTAGGGGTTTTTGATGGTAGTAGTTGGACAATTGTGAATACAAGTTCAGGCTTACCTAACGACACTATACTTGGATATTTTAAGGATGGAAATAAGGAATATTTTGCCCATCCCAATAGCTTCACGGAATTCAATGGTTCCACTTACACAAGTTATCCAGTAATCGACCCTGAACATAGTCTTCCAGCAAATTTTAATTCGTCTAGTATAACCAAAGACAATGCAGGCAATATTTGGTTGGGTAGAAGAGCAGGTGGTGGAGTTTATAAATTCAGTAATAATACGCTCTCATTGTTTGATTCGACAGATTGTACCCGCTTGTTCGCAGATGGAAGTAAACTTTGGATAGGTACTAATTACGATGGTTTGAAGTATATTGAGAACGGAAATGTGCATAGTATCTATGATATCTGTACCGACGGATTTGAAGGTGAATATAGAAGAGTATTATCGACTTTTAAAGGAATAGATAATTCGCTATTCTTCACTTATAATCAACAGATTCATCAGTTAAAAGGTGATCAAATATTTTCAGACTACATTGGTGGTGGAGGAACTTCAGGAAATATGGCCTTTTTTGCTGACGACTTGTTGTATTGGATCCCTGCCAAAGCTAGTTATCAGCAAATAAAGATTGTGGATCTGGATGAATACAATAGTTTTAATCAACCGGTGGGGCAGAATGAGAATGAACCGGATTATCAAAACGCCAAGGAGCTGGATGTAAATATGGTGAGGGCTCGGGTTAACAGTTCCGGTGGTTTGTTCTGGGATATGAAAGGAACTTCACAATACGAAGTGCCAAAAGGAAGTGGACATACCGCAACACATGCAGAAGCTTTATGGATTGGAGGTTACGATCAGCAGGCCAATCTCCGGGTTGCTGTTAAACGTTTTGATGAACAGGATTTTTGGCCTGGTCCTATCCTTAACTCAATTGATACTACAACTTTGGAAAGGGCCGACCAGTACGACAAAATTTGGAAGGTCAATAGGAAAATGATAGAGGAGTTTAAATATATGTGGGATATTGGTGCTGTAAGCCAGGGCACCTATTCAACGCCTTACGATATGGTTACCTGGCCAGGTGTACATCCAAGCACAGGAGAAATGATGGCTCCTTTCTTCGATAATAACAACGATGGTATTTATAATTATTTAGATGGGGACTATCCGGAAATTCGTGGTGATGAAATGTTGTGGTGGGTAATGAACGATTTTATACCGGTGCATGAACAATCTGGCGGAATGCCAATGAAGGTCGAAATTTACATGTCCTTTTATGCTTTTGTCTACGAGAACGCACCCAACGATCACATCGATAAAATTAATTACCAAACCTTTTTGCACGCCGACATTATTAATCGCTCTAATGTGCAATACGATTCCTGCATAATAGGGTATAATGCCGATTTTGATTTGGGATACGCATGGGATGACTTTATTGGGTGTAATGTAGAGCAGAATAGTATGTACGCGTACAACGGTTTACCTGTTGACGGTACTGGTCAGACTTATGCTTATGGTGGGCCAAATCCAACACCACCAGTTTTCACTGTTATTGTGTTGGATGGTCCTTTAGCAGATGAAAACGATGGCGTTGATAATGATAAAGATTTTGAAATAGACGAGGCTGGTGAAAGCTGTATGATGTCTTCATTTATGTTCTATAATGGAGGTAATTCAGGTGCTGTTGTAACTCCAAGCGCTGTTGCGGAATATTATAGTTATATGAGATCTAGATGGAGAGATGGTTCTCACCTGAAGTATGGAGGTAGCGGACACTATACTGATCCTACCGCAAGTCCTATTGATTGTCAGTACATGTTCCCTGGTTGGACAGATCCGAATGGCTGGGGGCAAGGCGGGCAGAGTCTGGCAACCTGGAGCGAAGAAACAACTGGTAATCCGGCTGGTGATAGAAGAGGAATAGCCGGTATTGGTGAATTTACTTTCGAAGCCGATGAAAAGGTAAGTCTCGATTTGGCTTATTGTTTTTCGTGGCTGGATGACTCTGTAAGTACAGAAGATAATCTGAATGCAAGTTTTGCTTTAACCCAGCAAATAATCGACTGGTATAATGGCGACTCCATTCCGAGTAATTATGAGTTTGTGATTGATAGTACAGCTAGTGTAAAAGAATACAAGTCGATTGAACTGAAGCTTTATCCAAATCCTACAAAGGATATCCTAAATATTTCTTGCAATGAGATAAGCGAGGATGGTAATATCTATAAAATCTTAGATATGCATGGCCGCGTTTTAAAAATAGGAGAATTGCCAATTAGAGAGGCTTCACAGGTTTATGTTGGTAATTTAGCGCGAGGTATTTACTTTGTTAAGCTTAGTGCCGGTAAACGTGTTGTGTATGGTAAATTCATAAGGAATTAGTTGCTTTCAGCTCATGTAGCTGAATTTTTGAAAAGCCTAGATAATTTGAAAGCGTGTTATGATCAATCATAACACGCTTTTTGTTGCACGGAATAATTACTAGTTCCTGAACAAATCCTATTCAAACTGAATATAAATTAATTGATATGAATAGGTGGCTTAATAATCAATTAAGTAATTTTTTAAATTTACACCTGATTCATCGCTAACGTGATTCTTACAGCTATACGAGTTAATGATGAATAGCGAGGTATATTGATTTAATCAACATTAATTATTTAAGCATGAATAAACTAACTATTCTATTGCTGCTGGTTCCTTTTTTGTCATTTTCTCAATCCAAAATAGACTATGGGCGATCGTATGCAGACACACTTCCACAGGAATTTCAATTAGAACTTTCGAGCTTAAGAGGGCATATTTATAAAGGCATAGCTGAAGAGACCAAAACTGAACATGAAAAGTCAAGTTTCGTTTTTGCCGATATGGCTGCCTATGCTGTTATAGATATGATTGCCGATGGCGATGTGTATTATGACTGGAAGGTATTCGAAAATTATTTGAATGAAATCCTGCAGAAGGTGATTCCTGAAGAATTAGAGAACGATACAGTAATTCATGCCTACCTGGTTAAAAACGGTCAGTTTAATGCATCGATGATGCCCAGCGGACACACATTTGTTAATATTGGCATTTTTGCAGATGTGCAGGATGAGGCAAGCATAGCTGGTATTTTTGCGCACGAATTGGCACACTATTACAAACAGCATTCGTTAAAAAGGTACATCGCCAATAAAACGGGCAAATTGAAAAGTGGCTGGGGTAGTAAAAATTATGCTCAGGTTAATTACAATGTGCGGCAAGAACTGGAAGCCGATTCGCTGGCAATGGTGTGGTTAAATAATTCGGGATATCACATTAATGGCTTAAAGCAAACCTTTGCCATAATGGAACGCTATGAGAAGAATCGCATAAGCACAATGAAGGATGAGTGGGAAGTTGAAGAAACTACTCACCCCGAAGCACTTAAAAGGGCAAAGCTGTTTGCTGCTTTCCTGTCGGAATCGGGGCGTAATCCGGGAGCTGACTTTTTGGTTGACGAGCAATTGTTTCATCAATTAAAAGAACAGTCGAAGCCGGAAATATTAAAACACCTGCTTTACGATTTTAATTACAATACCTGTATTGAGCGTGCATTTAAGTTCCATATGTTCAAGCCGAACGACCCAACCTATTTATATTACCTGATGGAAAGTATTCGAAGATTGTGCTATTTAGATGTGGAGCTTTGGCAGAAGAACTTTATCACCCATCGATACTATGATACCATTATGGTTACCGGACATCGCATGAAACGCGAGCGGGAAGACCATTTGTTTGTGACGTTTGATGAGCAATTATTGAATATAGATAGTGTTGACCGGAAATTATTGATGGCTAATTTTTATTGGGAAAAGCCTAAGTTCGTTAGTAATGAGGGTGCATTTGAATTCTTTTATCGGGTTAGTCAGGTGGTGAAAAATAATGAGTGCATTTTATCAAATGCATTGAGTTTGTCAACGAATAAACGCGAACGGAATAAGCTTCTGAATTTGTACCTAAGTAAAGATGACATTGAACATCGCGACTTTGCTGCTTTACTACTAAAAGATAGTTTGGAGCATCAGTTAAGCAAGAATAAGTTAATGGTTTTTAGTGAGTTTGCATCAAGCATAAAGATTGGTAAAGACATTATTCCTATTGTCTCCGGTGGATGTGCTTCGGATCCGTTGCATTGCATGTTCGATTCAATAAGTGCCGATTTTGAGAATTGTAAGCCGCTTTATTTGCCGGATTATAAAATGTCGAAACTAAATGAACATGCACTATTAAGAGAATTGGAGGATTTTTCCATGACGCTAACCATCTCAAGAGGGGCTAAAACTGAGCTGCATATTCTCGATCCAAGGTTTTGGGAAGTGATGAGGCGGTATGATGTGAATGAGATAAATTTCATCAACTGTATGTTTGTTGAATCAATCAATTCACTGGATGACAAAAAGGATTTTGAGCCACTCGTTGATTTAAAAACAAACGATCTGCTGAAGCGTGCTAAAAGCGTTCGCTATCTGGAGACTTATATAACCAGCGTGCGCGACATGGAAAATAGTTTAATGAAGATCAGGTATTATAGCGATCGGAAGTTAAAGTTTAAGAAGCCTGCACAAGGGCAGCTGGCAAGCTTAATAAAGACAAGCATAGCACGAAAGGAAAAACAAGCCGAAACACAGGATCTAGATTATAGGAATACCTATTAGATGATAAAGTTGTGCGGTTTATATGCACTTCAAAGTTCAAAGTGCTAGGTAATAATTGAATTATTTCCTTCTGTCATTATTCTTTAGCGAATTTTGTTGAAAATGAAGATGTCTCAGAAATGACTTGAATAGAGTAAATACCTGCTCTAAGATGGTTAACATTAATTTCTGAATTGTATTGGTTTGTTGATTGCTCCAAAATAAGAGCACCCATTTGGTTGTAGATGCGAATATTGGAATTACCGGCATCAACATCTTTTATATTAATATTTAACACCGATTCAACCGGATTCGGATAAAGCTTAAGATTCCTATCCGATACGATTAGATCATTTAGTTGGCAATCAACAACATTGAAGTTTAAAGTTTGTGATATGGCTTGTCCGTGTTGATCTTCAATATTTACTTCCAGAGTTGGATTTGCCAGATTTGCCTTGTAGTAGAATGAATAAGAACTGCTGTCTTGCTGGAGGTAAAGTACCTCGTTTATTAGTTCACTTGAATTGATGGTGCCGGTGAAAGGGCCATTGCCTTTTGATATGGAAATATTAACTAACGCAGAATCACCAGCACAAATTGAGTCACCATAATTGATGGCTGTTAAGTGCATGTTTAAACTTGTGTCTGAGCAACTGTTAAATCCGTCGCATCCCATACTATCCATCTTAATCATATATGGTCTGGCTATGCCAT
>JBFHES010000158.1:0-11138 GCA_041584015.1 Bacteroidales bacterium | reverse complement strand
CAATGCACGGAACAAGCATGTTAGAAGAAAACTACAAAAGAGGTACTTACCAAACAACAATTGTTTACACTCTTTCTGAGATTTTATAAGCAGACCCACACATATTTTTAAAAGAGGCGGCCACATGGTCGCCTTTTTTGCGTTTAGAAAAAATAGAACTGAAGATTCCGAGACAAGACCTATATCCACAATGCTGCACATACCAGTGTGCATAAACCATAGGCTTATAAGATTTACTCTCTTTCATTCTATTTAATAATTTATACTGCTGCCTTGTTTCTACACCAAAGTCTACTTATTTAACATCTGTATTGCAGAAACCAGCTACTGCTTGTCATGGATTAAAACAGCAAGTGAGTGAATGAATAGATTGTGGAAATAGTTGTTAATCTAGGATCACTTTTATCAGTAGGTGGACTGTCAACTAATTTTCCATATTAAGAAAGCAAGCAACCAGTACAATTTTAAGATTTGGTTTAGTTAAGGATTATCGGCGATAGTGGATAGCCGTCTATTGCCTCTCTGAACCGCGAGCAGAGTTGGAACTTTTTTAGATTCATAAGTCTATATAGATGAGCTGTCTCATTGCAATTATAAATATTCGTTATGAATTGCCACACAACAATAGCATCAGACTGTGAACTAAAGAAACAAGGTAAAATGACTGCTAAAAATTGTTTTCTGTGAGCTCTTTGAGGAACGAAAAGTGCGAGTTTAAACAATTTAAGTCATCACCGTAGCTTTATTGTGTGAAGAGCGTGTAGCCTTGATCTTTTTTGCGATCAAGCGAAAAATTGTAGCGTAGCGAAAAACGTGAATTCCATTGAAAATATAATATAGATGAACAAATGAAGTCGGCTTTGAGCGATGCGCCAAAATGATTCGGAGCTGTATGTTAGTGATTACTCCTTATCTACAGTTCTTCCACTCAGAATTATTTACGTTTGATATCCAAACACAAACCCTCCGGAAATTTCAAGTGATCCATGTATTCATGAAACTTATCACTATTTCTATCACAAAAAAACAGATAAAATATTTGAGTTAAACCTGCATGCCAGAAAACCTGTGGAAGCATCTTCGATATCGAAGGTGCTCTTCGAAATTGCAATTCTTTAGCCTGACACACCTACCTAACTATTTTTCAGACAAATACAGCAACATGACAATGCAAATAATCACTCAATCTTCGTTAACGAACAGTACTGAATCAACCGCCAACAAGCCCAAAACACTCTTACAGCCTACTAATTAAACACTTACAACTTCTGGCACATTGTTAGTATATTGGTAATTGATTGATTTTTAATACTACCACAAAAATATTTTCTTAGATTTTGTAGTTTCATTTTCGCAACAACACAAGGGTGGCTCAGACGGGCCACCCTCCTTCCTTTTAGCCCATATTGAAAATATAGTCAGAAATACTTTTCACTAAAGCCTGCACTAATTAAAACCACATTCTCATACTTTATTTTAAAAAAATGAGACACTACCAAGTACTGCCTCATTCCTATAAGTTCAAGTCTATTATTTAATATAAACCTTATTCAATGATCAATTTACATTTCTGAATTGAATCTTCATTCTTTAGTTGAACGAAGTACGTTCCTGCAGCCAAATCATCTACCTTTAATTTATACTCTGATGGCCTTGTTAAGATATAGCAGGACTTAAGTACTTTGCCGCTAATATCAGTTAACACGAGCTCTGCTGCTTTCAAGTTCGAATTAATGGTAACCACATCGGTGGCAGGATTTGGATAGATGCGCAACTCTTCATTGTTTATTTCATTTATACTATTGGTTATTGTCACATAAATGTCGTCGCTTGCATCGCATCCATTCTCATCAACAACAAACACCGAATACTCACCTGTTACAGTAACTTCAATTGTTTGTGTAGCCTCAAGAGTAGACCAGGCATAAACTATATAATCAGGACCTGCATCCAACACTACTGGAGGCAAGGCCTCTATATCCGTTCCGAGATCAAGGGGTGGTTCAGGCAGCACATCAACGTGCACCGAACCATAAGTTACACGTCCTGTTGCATCACTAAGCATCACTATAAAGTTTGTACTTTCATTAGGCAAAGCAAATGGATTGCTAACTAAGGAATCACTTACCAGATGGCTCGGACTCCAGGCATAATTAAACGGAGGTACGCCTCCCAGGATATCGACAGTTAATTGTACTGAATCTCCTTCGCATATTTCAAGTTCACTAGAACTAACCGTGGCTAAGAAAACATCTTCTACTTTAAAATCATCAATTAGCACACCCTCGTCGTTATTTACTTCATCCGATTGGAACCTGAATCGGAATTTCACATTTGGCTCATTAGCGAACTCTGAGGCAAAGGCACTAACATGACTCCAACCATTAGAACTTCCCGACCACCATGGCTGTTGAAGCACCGGGTTGGGGCTGCCATTATTGAATGATGAATAAAAAGATGTGTCGCTGGCTCCAACTTTCGACCAGGTTGCACCATTATCCGCTGAACCTTCCAAAATTGCACCATCTAAATCTGCATCCGTTTCATGTGCAATCCAAAATGAAATACGCGGTACAAGCACATTTGAAAAATTGAAACAAGGTGCATATAAATATGCTTCTACTTCATCAGCATAATTATCGCTAATTCCGGTCATCCATGCAGAAATACCACTATGCGCTGCCGAAAGAACTGTTTGAGACGGAGTGCCCAATTCCCAACCAGCCACACCAGCCTCGTTTGTTGATCGCCATCCATTGGCATCTAACTCAAAGGACTGTAGATATGGGTACGTGTCAACGGTCAGAATATTCTCTGTAAAAACGTTTAATTCATTATTAGCAGCAACCATATCTCCCGGATAGTCACTCCAAACAGTTATTTCATACAGTCCATCATTAGCAAGAGATGGCATTGTTGTGAACACATAAGTGGCTGTATCGCGAAAAGCCAAATCCAATGGTAAAGTAAAACTCTCAGGAAATGCAATTGTATTGATACCAATAAAGAATGGGATTACATCATTGGCATAAAGCGTATTTAATCCATTATTAATAAAGCTTACACTCACGGATGAAAATGCCAAATCGCAATCAGGCTCGGGCACACCATCAATAGCAATCAACTTAATATCTACTGCCGGTGGTTCGTATAGATTGATGCCACGGATGAACACTGCATCCCCTTCAGGATAAGATACACCGCTAAAAGTAAAGGTAGAATCATATTTGCATGCAGACTGAAAACTCAAGGTAAAAGCCGATCCGGTATAAGCACTTAAATCAAAGGTACGCACCTTATACGGGTCGCCTTGTGGTTGACTTGGATTAAAATTCGTATTACCATCCAGATCTGTAAGTTGGATCGAATCATTAAGCATCACTCTAAACCAACTGTATTCGGTGTAGGTCATAATACCTGCCTGTCGAAAATCAACATCCAAATGGAGGGAAGATAAACTGCTTGCATCAACCGAACATGTTTTGGCAAAAGCATGGTGCTGCACATTATCCACCCATGCATTTTGTGGTAGGGTATTATTCCCACTTCCTGACCAACCTGCATTTGTAGGACCGCCTTCCATTCTCAACACATAATCGCCATTATCATTATAATAATAGGCTGTTGCAAGCGAACTTTCGGAGAGATGGAAATAATCTGTTCCCTGACTGGAGAAACTTTCCGCGAACGGGAATGCATTAATTCCATAGATGGTTGTGGCACTATCCACGAAAATATTATTGGAGCTATTACCATCCGTTGCCAACATTGCTTCCACCTCAATCACATAGGTATCTGCAGCATTCATAGAGAATTGTCCAACATTAATAATATGAGTATCGCCACTGGATAATGTCTGTGGAATGTTGTTGTTAAAGGTTGTAACGCCAAATGATGAAGTAGACTTTACCTGCACCGGTATATTTGACACATCAAGTATTCCCACATTTTGAACTACAGCCTGCACATACACATTGCCACCACAGATTTGTCCAACTGGATGAATAATCTCTATTACAGCAACATCATATGGAGCAGGTTCATACAAGGTGAAATTATCAATTAGCACCTGGTCGCCCTGTGGGTAACCCGAATTATATGATTCATTGTACTTAACCGATGCCTGCAAGCTCAGTGTAAATATTGTTCCAATGTACGGTGATAGATCAAATTTAAGCATTTGAAAATTATCATTTACAGGTGTGGTTGCATTAAAATTCTGCACACCATTGACATCTGCCAATTGTACAGTATCATTTATTAAAACCCGGAACCAGGAATAATCAATATTTCCAAAAGTATTGGTCTGTTTTAGATCAAGTTCCAATAATAGTCCAACCAGCAAACTTGCATCAACAGTGCAAGTTACTGCAGATGCCATGTGCGCAGCATTGTCTATCCATGCATTTTCAGCCGTAACACTTCCTCCTTGACCTGTCCATAATTGGTTGGCATCTCCACCAGTAAAACGTAACATCGACTCATTGCTGATGGTATCAGTGTAGATCATTGCAGCTGAAAGCGATGCACTTTCTAATTTAAAGTAGTCATTGTCTTGCTCAAAGTCTTCCACAAATGGGAAGACGGTAATCGGTTGTGCCACATAAAACTCTGCCATCAACGTATCGTTTGATGCAATTACATCTCCTGACAATGAAACAACACTTGTAATCTCGTAACTTCCTGCTTGTGAAAGATCAATATTCTGAAAAGTATGACTGACCGTTGAGAGAGGATTAACCGTTCCTACAATTGTGTCTAAGTAAATTATTGCTATTCCTGTTGGATCGAGCACAGATAACTGAACTGGAATATTAGACTGAGCTAATGCACCTACATTTTCAAAATCAACAGAAAAATCCATAGTAGTGCTACTACATAAATTAGTAATGCCATTATTCAAACTGCTAACAGCTATGTCGGTTGGATCAAGTGTATTCAAGCAAAGATTATCAATGGCAATATCGCTTCGTGTACCATTTCCACGCTCAGCCCAAATTCGAATCACCACTTGACCCATGCCGCCAAATTCCAACAAGCCAATATTGGCTTGATACCATGAATTTCCTTGATTCCCCGACATGGACCACACATCATAATGCCATACGGTATCAAAAACATCAACATGTAAATCTCCCATGGTTGCACCATACATATGATAATTAAACACCAATTCCTCATAGAGGTTATTACTAAGATCAACGCTCACTTCAATGCTGGCTACATCACCTTGCTGCTGCGGGCTTGATGATTCTGCATACATGTAAAAGCTCCCATCAATTGCATTAGATGGACCAGTATTATTGGTTGGTGTTCCATTGGCATCCTGTGTCCAATCAAAATCATCCCAAGTATTCTGAATCCAGTTATCAAAGTTTAACTCAAAACTTTCGCAATAAGGGAATGAATCGACTATTGCGGCTGCAATAAAATTATATTCGTTAAACACTGTATCATTCTGCGGCTGATTATCGATAACTCCATTAGGCAAACTTGTATTTGCTTGAAGCAAAACCGCAGGATCGGTAAAATCAACATACCCCAACAAAACCGGAGCAGATACCAAGCCTGGTGCTAGCGTTCCATTCCAGCTAATACTTGTCTGCAGAACCGAACCTACCTTCCACTCAATGATAGTACTTTGCAATGGAAGAACGCCCTGATTAATAATTGACGCGTATATTGGGTAAGTTCCCATTACTTCCGGCACTGCAGACAGTGTAGTAATTCCGGCATCATTCAAAGGATTCGCACTAAAGCTCTTGCACAGTGTATCATTAGTCGCATTGCTATCTGTTGCCAGAATAGAATAAGTACAGATCGTTGAGTAACCCACCGGTACCACAAGCGAGGATAAAACAATAGAGTCAGAACTTGCCGGTGCAAGGCTACCCGCCCAAGAAGTAACAACCGGCACATTACCATTCAGTACAAACGCAAGATCAAGTGCATAAATGGTGTCAGTTCCAAAATTCATTAACTCAACGGAAACATCAACAAGCGCTCCTTCATTCTCATTACCCAAAGGTGTATAAACTTCAACTATACCCACATCAACAGCACTTTGCGACATGGTGTAAAACGAGGCTATCAAAAGAGAAATAAGGAAAAATGTCTTTTGAGCAGTATTATAAAAACGCATCATAATGAAAAAATTAATTCCAATTAATAGTATAAAATAGTAAGCAACTTATTAGTAAGATGCTTTATGCGACCTGTTAATCGTAAGCTTTAAATATATTAAAAATTAATGTAGGTAATTCTTGATTTCAAAATCATTTATCAATAATCACTTAACATGTTAAAAAAGTCGGACTCGCTCGTCCATATTTAACAAATTGCGGCAATTTAAAGAGGCTATATAATATCTATTTAGTACATTGCCATGTAGAGAAGAATGGATGAAGTTTTGGCAAACAAATACAGGCTCAATTATTTATCAAGCATCAAGGGGAAGATGTAATGTATATGCCATTGCCGCGAACAACAAAATCAGCTTAATAGACTCTGGGGTGGTATCGCAACTTAAAACACTATCAAAAGTATTTAAAAAAATCGGTAATCCGGATTATTTGATTCAAACACATACTCATTTCGACCATACCATTAATACCGCCAAACTTAAAAAGCAATACAACTTTCAACTGCTGGTTCATGAGTATGAAGCTGCAAATATGCGAGAAGGAATTTCGCCCAAACCTATTGGATCGGTGGCGGCTACCCGGTTTATTTTAAAACTTGCAAATCTGCTCCCTGGCCCCCTCGGACCGTTTACCAACACAGAGCCTGATATCATTATTAATGAACCAGCGTATCAACTAGAAAATTTAACAATACTTCACACTCCCGGGCACAGTCGAGGCTCAGTTTCAATTATTGTTGATGATGCCATTGCTTTGGTTGGCGACACACTTTTTGGGATATTCCCAAATCTAATTTTCCCGCCCTTTGCAGAGGATACTGTGCAACTTGGTAAAAGCTGGAAACGTTTATTGGAAACTAAATGCGACCTTTTTCTTCCGGGACACGGCAGGCCAATTAAGCGTGCTTTATTAGAAAAATGCTACATTAAACGATATGACTAATTGTTAAATCACACTATTTTTTCAGTAATCATAACACTAAGTCCTAAAATAATACCTTGTTAACAGGCCACCTTACATTCAAAATCCTTAGATTAGTACTTTCAAAAATTTCAAAAATCATTAAATGAATCACGAAGCTTTTTTTAAAATATCTTATGGTTTATATATCATAAGCGCCGCACATAATGGAAAGAAAAATGGTTACATTGGAAACACCTCCTTTCAGGTAACTGCAGATCCATCTCAATTAGCAATTAGCTGTCACAAGGATAACCTAACCACCGACATGATCAGACAGAGTGGATGTTTTAGCATGTCTGTACTAAAACAAGAAGCCAAATCGGAGCTAATCGGTTTATTCGGTTACCAGAGTGGCAAGGATGTAGACAAGTTTAAAAGTGTTGCTCACAAGACTGCAAGCACAGGTGCGCCAATCGTTTTAGACGATTCATTAGCCTGGTTCGACTGTAAGGTTGTAAATGAATTTGACGTTGGTACGCATGTTATATTCATTGGTGAAATTATGGAGAACGAACTTATCGATAAATACGGGAAACCTCTTACCTACGAATATTACCGTGATGAGAAGAAAGGCCTGGCTCCTAAGAATGCTCCTACTTATGTCGAAAAAGCCCACGAAGAGAAAGCTGAAGAGAAAATGAAATCTAGCGATAAAGCATTGAAAAAATTCAAATGCGTTATATGCGCTTATGTTTATGATCCTGAAAAAGGTGACCCTTCATTAAATATTCCTCCAGGCACTTCATTTGAAGATTTACCTGACGATTACGAGTGCCCAATTTGCGGTGCCGGAACCGATATGTTTGAAGAAAATTAAACACTAAGTATATCAAGCGAAAAGGGCGATTCTTTTAATTAAGAATCGCCCTTTCTGTTCTTTATAGATTGGTCTTACTTCTTATGCTTAACAAAATCCTGGTAGTTTAAATAATATATAAGCTTCACCGACAAACTATTTATCTGACTGGCATCAAATGTATTTTGCAGATTAGCCATAAAATTAAGATCAACATCGCTATTACTATCTGGTGAGATGTAATTTTTCCAAACCACGTTGAAGAAACTACCCGGTGCTAAATTCCATGAATAAACCAAATCGATGGTAAACACATTAAAATTTGTATCAAACGATGATTCGGTATAAGCATCATCACCGCTATAATCATATTCCTCCAAGGTACCATCTTGCTTTAAAAGCTTAAAGTCCAACACATCAACATTACGCCAATAATGCCTTAGGTTAAGCGTAAGCGACGATTTATTATTAAACACATAGGAAGCAAACAAAGTATTAATCACTGTTTTGGTATCCCTTATTCCAAAAATAATATCATCATCCTCCTCAATATTGGCAAAACCTTCATCGGTATAGCTGGTTTCCAAATTAAAGCGGTAAACCAGAAAGACCTTATCGCTCAGGCGAAGCCGTGGCGAAATGGAGTACCAATAACCATGCTCCTCATTTGCTGTGTTATAGAATCCACCATTCATATCGAGTGCCAGTGTTTTTCTATAATCCGAAGACACCCATACATTGGTCGAATAATCCGGCACACCTCTATAATAGCGCCCAGCCATTCGCGGTTCGTAATAATCATGATTGCCCAACGGATCGGTATTAAAGTTACCACCCATGGATAAAAACTTTTTAGTGGTCATGTTTATCCGATAAAAGGCGGATAGCTCCGTAAATGCACCTGAAGCATATAATTGGTCATAACCAATATACATCCGATTACTTATGTTTAGCAGTTTCCAGAATGGTTCAAACTTTCGATGTTCTATAAACCATCCATGATTCAATTGATTATTATGGTACAAAAACCCCATATCATTGGGATTATAATCTTCGCTAATCATATTAAACTGGTAACTATATATCCAATTACCATTTAGTTTACCAACTTCAAAATCAAGTTGCTCTCCTACTTCTCGTTCATCACTAAGCCCATCTCGGTAAGAAACAGCACCGTTTGCCACAAAACCAAAACGATTATTCTTATCCATAAAGCGCATGGCGGTTCCGGTAACATTAGCTATACCGCCATTTGACGGTTGGTACATATTGGTATTGATTAGATTAATGTAGGAACTATTTTTAAACGCCTGATCGGCTACAATGATATTATAATTGGTAAGAGGTTCGGATAGCACTGTACGCTTGTTTCCATTCTCATCAGCAACCTGAGCATAAGTATTGTCGGTTATTGCATTAAAAAACCCGAGCCCAAGGTTCTTTGTGTTTCTACCTGATATTTTGGTGGCATTAATCAATTTTGCTTCAAGTGGATTTTCCACAATATGTTCACCTTCATTTAACTGATTGCTTACATCATGATAGCCTGCCGGACGTTTTCCAATGCGACGGGAATAAAACAAACCGGCCCTGTTAAACAACTCGGTTCCCTCTGTAAAAAATGATCTATTCTCATCATAGCGCACTTCAAATGGCGACAGATTTAAGACTTCCTCATCAGATTTTATTTGACCAAAATCAGGAATCAGCGTCATGTCAAGTGTATAGCTTTCATCAATACCATATTTCAGATCGAGGCCGCCATTAATTGAATAGGATGGCTCACTGCTTTCCTCATTATACTGCACCGATGAAGATACATAAGGATAAAGCGATAGGCGTAATGGGGGGTCGATGTTAGCAATACCTTTCAATAGTCCTTCACGACTCATTACATCTTCAATTTCTTTATCAACAGGATTCCAGCATGACCATTGACGTTCACGACGCACGTGTCGCCAAAAGTTAACACCCCAGGTCTGCTCTTCTATTTTGGGAATGCGAAGCTCTGAATATGGAAGCCGCATTTCTACTATCCAGCCATTCTCATTAAAACTAATCTCAGATTCCCAAACTACGTTCCAGCCCGTGTCATCGTCGGTAATGGAAGACTTGATATCGCACTGTACGTTAGCAGCTGTTACCCAAAAGAAGTAGGAGTTTTGTCCGTCATTATAAGGGTTTAGTTCCAATGAAAACACATCTACATTCGCATTTTGATCATCTCGCTGCGTGAGCTCTGTAAAAATTGAATCAGGACGCGGGTCATGCAGAACAGCAGCCACATAGATGGCTCGGTCGTCATAAGCCAGACGCACCTCTGTTTTAAATCTTGATGCGAATCCAAAAACAGGATCGCGCGTAATGAAATCTGTTGCCACACTAGCATGCTTCCAAACAGATTCATTTAACAGACCATCGATCGTAATGACTTCGTCAATACGGTTGGTGGTGTAAACCTTCTTATCCTGCGCGCTTAATTGGGTTAATAACAGCAGAACAATAGCGGTTAACACTAATTGTTTGATACTACACATAATTAAAGTTTTGTGTCACAAAAATAACACGATTGTTCTTTCAGATAAATTTAATCCATCTAAATTAGTTTTTTGTTCCCTTTTCTAATTTATGATTTACCTCACGTAGTACCCGATTAGCTAGTCGAGGTTCAAATTCACGAATAAATAACTCAACTGCCACCTTATCGCAAGTAGATAATTTGCGCAATGCCCACGATAATGCCTTAACGATCATGTCGTGTCTTTCATCAACAACTTGCTTACAAATGTGCAATGTTTTGGCAGTATCGCCAAGCGCTCCATACGATCGTTGATTTAAGGCAACAGTTGCCACAACCGCAAGACGGCGGCGCCAAACATCCGGCGAATCCAACAATTGCTGGATAAAAGCATCCTGCACCACACCCATCTCCCAGGCATAGCCGATGACATAAACGCCCAAGGTATCAACTGATGCCCAATTATCCATGTTGATTGCAAGCATCTCCAGATCGTTTATATTAATCTCCTTCAGCACCTTTTTATTCTTTCCAATTATCTGGAAGGCCATTAACTGAAGTTCAAAAATTCGCATGGAACTCATCTCCATGGCCAGCTGGATTTTCTCCCTTTCAGAAAGTAAGGCGAGTTCATGTTTCACGCCTTTTAATATTTTTTTCTGATCAGGCGCATTCACACCTATTAGCTGCAGCGATGTAGTGATTAAGCGCTTGGCAT
>JBFHES010000157.1:0-11217 GCA_041584015.1 Bacteroidales bacterium | reverse complement strand
GAGTTCTTAAAGACTGAAAAAATATAATGCCCAGATGGCGGAATTGGTAGACGCGCTGGTCTCAAACACCAGTGTCAGCAATGACGTGCCGGTTCGATCCCGGCTCTGGGTACAGGAAAGCCGACTTTAACGAGTCGGCTTTTTATGTTTAAAAGTGATTAGCTATAGTTTGTTAAGTTCTGAAATCAGATCATTACGCTCAATAAACCCTTCATGTTCGAATAACTGCTTACCATTCTTATAAATTACTAAGTACGGAACACTGCTTATTTGCTGGTCTTTGACCAATTTCTTACTAGCATCAGAATTTAGTTTTACAATTTGAACCTTGCTTTTGTAGGTATTGCTTAATTCATCTATCATGGGTAGCATTTTTCGGCAGGGTGCACACCATGGTGCATAGAAGTCTATCAGAACAGGCGTGTCGGATTGTATTAAGGCTAAATATTCATCGGATTCCATTCTGTTTTCTGTGTCTGGTTTGGCGTTTGGATTGGTAACTATTGGGTTATTGTTTCGATACCAATCCATAATACCTCTCTGTAGATTATACACTTTTTTATAGCCATTTATATTCAGCACGGCTGCGGCTTTTTTGCTTCTGTACCCTGTGTTACAGTACAGGTAAATTTCCTGGTCTTTTTCCAGCATGAGGAGCTTTTCACTAAAGTCACGATCGTAGAAGTTTAGTTGTCCAGCACCTTTTATATGGCCATTGGCAAATTCACCAGGAGTTCTTACATCCAGCAATGTTCCGTTTCTCCTAGAAATCGCCTTCTTAAACGATGCCGAATCAAGATCCTGCAAAGTTGCTTCCTGGGTACAGGCGCTTAGTAAAAATGCGCCAAACATTACAACGAAAAGGTATCTGTTCATTTTATTCTTTTATAACTAATAATAGATGTAAAGTGCTGTAACTTGAATAATCACTTAGAGAGCATAAACAACAAAACACGGTTTTGGTTTAAGGGGGATTTAAGGTTTATTCTCGCCTTTGCAAGCGGGGTGTCGAACTGATTATTCTTTATGGATTCTGGAAGCCTTTATGTTTTTGTTAGATAATGATGGTACTGTTATTTAGCTTGTTTGATGTGATTATGAATTAAGGCTGATACCTTCTTTAAAAAAGTGGTTTCGAAAAAATGAGGCGCAAAAAAAAGCCCCGACGAATCGGGGCTTTTAAATATATGATAGTTTTAATACTATGCGTTCAAAGAAACTCTTTTGAATGAAAGAACAGTAAGGTCTTTGTTCTGTCCCTGTAGATATTGCTCAATGCTCATTTTGTTGTCTTTTACAAAATCTTGTGCTAACAATGTTCTTTCTTTAAAGAACTTGTTTAAGCGACCTTCAGCAATTTTATCAAGAATTTTCTCAGGCTTACCTTCTAAACGTGCTTGCTCACGACCAATTTTGAATTCTTCGTCTTGAATCTCTTGAGGTACATCATTTTTGCTAACAGCAACAGGATCCATAGCTGCAATTTGCATAGCTACATCTCTGTATACTTGGTTGTCAGCGCCTGCAACTGTAAATCCAGCTATTGTAGCTAATTTGTTTCCAGCGTGAATATATGCAACTGTACGTTCTGATTCGATTTTCTCGTAATTTGACAATTCAATCTTCTCACCAATAACACCAGTTTGTTCCATTACCTTATCGGCAATTTTCATTCCGTCAACTTCAAGGCTTTTTAGTGCATCTAAGTCAGCAGGGTTGTTTGCTAAAGCAACATCAGCAATCGCGCTAGCTAGCTTTACAAAGTCATCATTTTTTGCTACGAAGTCGGTTTCGCAGTTTAATGAAATAACCACAGCAAGTTTATTATCATCAGAAGTCTTTGCAATAACTGCACCTTCGGTAGCTTCACGGTCAGCACGCTTATTGGCGATAGCTTGTCCTTTTTCGCGGATAATCTCAATTGCTTTTTGGAAATCACCTTCAGCTTCGGTAAGTGCTTTTTTGCAGTCCATCATGCCTGCACCGGTCATCTTTCTTAGTTTGCCAACATCAGCAGCTTTTATATCAGCCATTTTATGTCTTATTTAAATGGTTATTATTTATTCTTATTTTGATTCTTCAGCAGGAGCATCAGCTTTTTTTGCTGGCTCAGCTGTCTTTTTTGCAGATGATCTACGTCCGCCAGCTTTTTTAGGAGATTCGTGCTGGGCTTTAGGAGCGTCTGCTTTTTCTTTATCTTTTTCGAGCTTGCGATCATCCATACCTTCGGTAATGGCTTGACACATTACGTCTACGATTAATGAAATAGACTTTGATGCATCGTCATTAGCAGGGATTGGGAAATCTACTTTATCTGGATCTGAGTTGGTATCAACAATACCGAATACAGGAATACCTAATTTAATGGCTTCTGCAACAGCAATGTTTTCTTTCGAAACATCAACAACAAACAATGCAGCAGGCAATCTTGTAAGATCGGCAATACTACCTAAGTTTTTCTCCAGCTTAGCTCTTTGACGGGTAATTTGTAATTTTTCTCTTTTTGATAAGTTTCCATAAGCATCAGCTTCTTTCATCAACTTATCAATTGATCCCATTTTCTTAACTGCTTTACGAATGGTAGGGAAGTTGGTTAACATACCACCTGACCAACGTTCAGTAACGTAAGGCATTCCAATTGCTTTTACTCTTTCGGCAACAATATCTTTCGCTTGTTTCTTTGTAGCTACGAAAAGTATTTTTCTACCCGACTTTGCAACTTGCTTAGCAGCGTTAGCAGCTTCGTCTAGTTTTACAATTGTTTTATGAAGATCGATAATGTGAATTCCGCTTTTCTCCATGAAGATAAACGGAGCCATGTTAGGATTCCACTTTCTTTTTAGGTGACCAAAATGTACACCAGCATCAAGCAATTCTTTAAATTCTGTTCTTGCCATGATTTTAATTTAATTACGAACAACTAATGAGTAGCCCTTTATTCTAATGAAATAGATTCTAAGGAGTCTCATTAATTTAAGTTTAACAATAAATTTTTTAACGCTTACTAAACTGAAACTTCTTACGAGCTTTCTTCTGTCCTGGCTTCTTTCTTTCAACCTCTCTTGGGTCTCTGGTAACGAATCCAGCAGCACGTAAAGCTGTTTTGTCTTCAGGATTAATGCTATATAGCGCTCTAGCAATTGCTAATCGGAGTGCTTCTGCTTGTCCTTTAATGCCACCGCCATCTAAATTAGCTTTGATGTCATACATCTCTCCAGCCTCGATAAGCATTAATGGTTGACGTACAATGTACTGTAATGTTCCTGTTGGGAAATACTCAGAATAATCTTTGTTATTTACCGTGATTTTTCCTTTTCCTTCAGTCAGGTAGATACGAGCAATTGCTGCCTTCCTTCTTCCGATAGTGTTTACAACTTCCATGTTACTTATTTAATGGTACTTAATTCAACTACTTTTGGTTTTTGCGCTTCGTGAGTGTGCTCACTACCTACAACAACATGTAAGTTTTTCTGAAGTGCTCTTCCAAGTCGGTTCTTCGGTAACATACCTTTAACTGCCATCTCGATAATTCTTGCAGGATCTTTCTTTAACAAAGATTCTGGCGTCTCGAAACGTTGTCCACCTGGATAACCTGTATGACGTACATACTGTCTCTCAGTAACTTTATTTCCTGTTAGGCGAACTTTCTCTGCGTTAATAACAATGATATTGTCTCCACAATCTACATGTGGGGTAAAGCTTGGTTTGTGCTTACCACGTAATATCTTAGCTACTTTCGAAGATAACCTTCCTAAAATTTCGTTTTCTGCATCAACGACTATCCACTCTTTGTTTACCGTAGCCTTATTTACAGAAATCGTCTTGTAACTTATAGCTTCCACTTGATTCCTAAGTTTTTAATTATTACAAAAATACCCTAATAAAATCTCCTAAATTTTATGGATCGCAAAAATACAACTATTTTATAAATAGAAAAACATTATGAGTAAATAATTTTCTCATAACCAAATAGTCAGGTAGTAACGATAAATAAAGCTTCTAAAACCGAGGCTCTATTGCGATTATAAGATTGACTTTGTTAATTCTATAAATTAACAATTTCGAGAAAACAAAAATAGCAAGAAATCCTTTAACTTGCTGAAGCAAATGAGAGGAAGCAGTAATTATTGGTGGTTGCCTTGGTGTCATTCATCAAACAATATGTACGATTGGTCATTTTTAACGTAACTTTTTCTCGTTTTATACATAGAAGTGAATGTTTAATTAGACAATAGCTAAAATTAATACAATGAAAATATCTATGCTCACTGGTATGGTGCTGTTATTATGTACCATCGGTGTAAGTGCTCAAACACTTTCTCCCGATTTAATTTCCAGTTCAGGAGACCATTATACTTATGGTGGTGGAAGTTTAAGTTGGAGTTTAGGTGAAGGCATAACTGAAACCGTGCAGAACCAGAACGTTATTATGAATCAGGGATTTCAGCAAAGCTGGAACGCCCCATTTGTTGTTAGTCAGGTAATCAATATCCCAAGTGGTTGGAGTATGTTTTCCACATACATCGATCCGGGCGTTGATAGTATACCTGTGGTGCTTTCCCAGATTGTTAACGATGTAGTAATTGTTAAAAATGGCCTTGGTTTAATCTATTGGCCAATTTATGGCGTTAATACAATTGGCGAAATAATTAAAGGTGAAGGTTATCAAATTAACGCAGCTCAGGCAACGGTGCTTGAAATTTTTGGCTCGCAAATAACCCCGGAGATAACACCTTTGATTATGCCGCAAGGTTGGAGCCTGATTGGTTATCTTAGACAAACACCGGCTGATGTAGAGCTTATGACAAGCCCTATTTTGTCGAGCATCAAAATAGTTAAAAATGAAATGGGGCAGGTATACTGGCCACAGTACAGCTTAAACCTTATTGGCGATATGTTGCCAGGGAAAGGTTATCAAATTAACTTGTTTAATCCGGAAACATTGGTGTACCCTGCCAATGCTGCATTGGTTAAAACAAGCGGTTTGCAAATTGCTGAAACACGCTTTTACCGACCAATAAAATATACCAGCAATAACATGACAGTCGGGTTACCGGTAACTGCCTTTGATGTGCTGCCAGAAATAGGTGATGAACTTGCTATTTATAATCAACAGGGCATTATGGTTGGTGCAGCTGTTTTTAACGGAAGCATGATGGCCATCCCAATCTGGGGTGCTGATGACTGGAGTAATAAGGATGATTATTTAAATAGCGACGAAGCTTTTGTTGTTAAACACTATCATTACTTGTCTGGCAAAGAAGAGTTACTTGCAATTGAATCATGGGATGTTGGCGATGGCCTTTATGGAATTAACGAAATTGCCATTGCAGGAAATATCAAGCACACAAACATATTTAGTTCAATCACAGAAATGTTAACCTGTAGAAACTATCCGAATCCTTTTAAAGATCAAACGGTAATAGAGTTCTATCTTCCAGAAACAGCTGATGTGAAAGTGGAAGTGCTGAACATGTTAGGCATGGTAACCGATGTATTGGCATCAAGAGAATTTAGTAGCGGAACAAATAAATTGATATTCAGAACGGCAAAGTACAATTCAGGTACATTCCTTTATCGGGTATCAACAAAGAGCGCTACAGTTACTAACTACATGACCATCGTAAAATAGAAACATATAATATATATAATATGAAAAGAATTAGTTTATTATTCGCAATAATGTTGTGTCTGTTCGCTCTTGGTTTTGCGCAGACACCAACGGCATTTAAATACCAGGCAGTAGCCCGCGATAATAGTGGTGCTGTTCTGCAAAACCAATTGGTTGGCGTTGAAATAGCCCTCCTTCAGGGAAGTGTTGCTGGCACGGTGGTTTATACCGAATCGCACACGGTTACTACTAACGACTTTGGTTTGATTAATCTTGAGATTGGTAATGGACAGGTTTTAAGCGGTAGTTTTGCAGGTATTGATTGGGCTAATGGTGCTTATTTTATACAAGTAGGTATTGATTTGCTTGGAGGAACGAACTACACGACAGTTGGTACCTCACAGTTGTTGTCAGTGCCATATGCGTTATTCGCACAATCGAGTGGCGATGGTTATAACGGCGTACCCGATTATGATCAATTGGCTATAGATACAATGCAAGCCAATAGCGGCGATCTGGTTTATAATTCTACATCAGGCTGCCTGAACTACTATTCAGGAACAAACTGGCTGGAATTCTGTAACGAAGAGGTTTGTCAGCCGTTTCCAACAACTGCTGATGCCGGACCCGACTCCGTATTGCTAACTAATTCATTAGATTTGTTAGGAAATACACCTGTTGATGGTGTAGGAGCATGGAGCATTATTGCTGGTCCGGGTGGATCATTTAGTGATTTGTCAAGTCCGAACGCCACCTTTACAGGCTTTTACAATCAAAATTATATACTCGAGTGGTCGATTACCAATAACTGTGGTGTGTCTTCCGATTGGGTAGCTATTAACTTTATTAATTGTGATGATGGTAATGAATGTACGGAGGATTTTTATGATCCAATTGCTGGATGTTCTCATCAAATTCTTTTTCCGGATGAGGCTATTGCCGGATTAGATCAGTTTGTATATGGTGATTCTACTGTATTAAATGCCAATGTTCCAATAATAGGAGAAGGCAAGTGGGAGAAAGTAGCAGGGCCTAATGGTATGTTTACTAATTTCACAAGTAATACATCTTCATTTGTAGGTGAAACAAATGCGGTTTATAAACTCGCTTGGGTAATAAGCAATTGTGGCTATACAAAATCCGACACTGTTGAAGTGGAATTTTATGATTGCAACGATAACGACCCTTGTACCATTGACAGTCATGTGGCAGGAACAGACAGTTGCTCGCATGTGCCCGTTGCAGTTACAATGGCTAGCGTTACAGATACTTTAAATATATACAACGATACCGTAGTTGCTTTAAGTGCAAATGCACCGCAAGCTAACGAGTTTGGTTATTGGACCATCGCTTCAGGTACTAATGGAGCATTGGTCGATTCATTTTTAATAAATTCAGAATTTATTGGTTCTGTAAATACAATGTATGAGCTAGTTTGGCACATCGAGAGTTCTGATTTGTGCGGTAGCTCAACCGATACCATGGTGGTTCACTTCTTTAATTGTGATGACAATGATCCTTGTACAGATGATATTTATGATGCCACAACCGGGCTTTGTTCGCATCCATTAAAGGATGTTACACCTGCTTTTGCCGGCACAGATATTTATGCTAATGGCGATACTGTTGTGCTGCAGGCAACTGCTGTTGATACAACATTTGAAACTGGTATGTGGAGTGTCGTTGGAGCTTCTCCTCAGGCAAATGCCCCAACTCCGGTTCTTCCTGGTAGTTTTAGCAATATGTATGATCCTGAGGCAACATTCTATGGATCGTATAATGTAGATTATTTTCTTCGTTGGACAGTTTCATCTCCTTGTGCTCCGAATACAACAGCATCAGTGTCTGTTCTTTTATCATCATGTGATGATAATGATCCATGTACTTCAGACTATCTTGATTCATTGAATAACTGTCATAATGATACCATATTAATGACACAGGCCAATATTGTTGAAGAAGGCGTTGTGGTTACTGGTACAGAAGCTATTCTTCATGCCAATGCTCCTGTAAATAATATTGGTGTAGGTATCTGGCAAATTATTTCAGGTAATGGTGGTACGCTTAGCACTCCAACCAACGACTCTACATTTATCTATGGTGTGCAGGGTGAAACTTATGTTATCACTTGGAGCATTGTTCACGATTGTCAAACATCCGTTGATACAGTTCAGGTACACATGATAGAAGTTGGCGATATTGTTTGTGGATATCCATTTACCGATACAAGAGATCAGCAGGTTTATCCAACCGTTGTTGTTGGGGATCAGTGCTGGATGGGTGCAAACCTGAATTATGGTCAAATGATTAATTCAAACACTGTTTCAGTTCAAGCAGGTGATATCGGCGAGAAGTATTGTTATAACAACGATACCAATAACTGTAATACAAATGGTGGTTTATATAGTTGGGATGAATTAATGAATTATGGTCTCAATCCAGCAAGTGAGCCTGCACAAGGTTTATGTCCGGTAGGATGGCGTGTTCCTGGTGATTTAGATTGGTACGAATTAGAAACGCATCTTGATACATCTGTAGCATCAGATCCTAATGCATTCGGAACAGGATGGAGAGGTACAACTATTTTTAGTGAATTAGTTGGTGCGGCAAACGATCTGTATTTTACTCTTGGTGGACATTATAATACACAAATAGGACAGTTTGTTGATGCTTCAAGTACCAGTTATTATTGGACCTCATCTGATTGGTCGAATGGTTTCCCAGTTCAGCGCAGATTATCAGGCAGTCAAAATGGTGTTTACCGTGGCGAAATTAATAAGACTTATTTCTATGCATCTGTTCGTTGTGTGAAAAGTGAAATTGAACCTTGTAATCCTCCACCATCAATTGCTGATGCAGGAGAAGACAAGAATAATATAATGGGAACTACTGTTGAGTTGGCAGCAAATACGCCAACAGAAGGAACAGGAACCTGGACTGTGAATATCGCATCAGGAGGTTTTAGTAATGATACTATCCCGAATGCCGTGTTTAGTGGCGAGGCTGGAATCGATTACGTATTGTATTGGACCATCACTAACGAATGTACAATAAGTACAGGTATCTCAAGTGTTGATAGTGTTCAAATTAATTTCTTCGATACAGCAACCTTTGTTTGTGGTGAATCAATTATTGATGCACGTGACCAAAGAACTTATAATACAATTGATATGGGTAATGGTCAGTGTTGGTTTAACGAGAACTTAAATATTGGTTCAATGATCAGTGCAAGTGTTGCACAAACCGATAACGACTCAATTGAAAAGTATTGCTATCAGGGCGATTCACTTAACTGTGAAACCCGCGGTGGATTGTACTCTTGGAATGAAGTTATGGACTATGGCTCAACTGATAATGGGATCTGTCCAGTAGGTTGGAAAGTGGCTTCAGACGGCGATTGGTACAGCCTTGAAAGTTTCCTCGATTCATCAATTAACGATCCTGCATTGGTAGGTTACAGAGGTGACTCGATCGGGCAAATTCTTCAGGAAGGTGGTAGCTCAGGTTTCAACCTACAATTTACCGGTTGGAAGAAAGTGAACCAAACTTTTAATTACCTGACTACATTTGGATCTTACTGGACAAGTACCGAAGCAAGTGGCTTATCAGCCTATAACCGCACGTTGTATCCTACAACTGTTGGTGGAAGCGGTATGGGGCGTCTAACACATAGTAAAACAGATTATCATTTAGCTGTTCGTTGTATTCAGGCCGAAGGTAATCCATGTCCAACACCTACAGTTGCCTTTGCCGGAGACGATCAGGAAGTAGTTGGAGCAAACGCAACTGTGTTAACAGCAGATGAGCCTGTTAATGCTTCTGGCGAGTGGACTGTGGATGCAGGTACTAATTTTAGTTTTACTGCAACAGATGCTTTCGATGCAGGTTTCTCAGGTGCTTACGGTCAATTATACAGATTAATCTGGACTGTTAGCGGGCCATGTGGAACCGCAGTAGATACCGTTCAAATTATGTTTGTTGATACTACTCCTGTTAATCCAAACTGTGGTCAGCCAATAATCGATGAAGAAGGTAATTCATACGGTACAGTTCAAATTGGTGATCAGTGTTGGATGAGCTCTAATCTTAGAGTCGGTTCGAGAATAGACGGTAATGTAGCCATGACTGATAACACAGTTGCTGAGAGATATTGCTATGATAACGATACTGCTAATTGTACTACAAATGGTGGCCTCTATAGCTGGGCTGAAGCAATGAAGTATCAAACAGGTGAAGCTGCTCCTGGTTTATGCCCAACTGGTTGGCACATTCCTACCGATTACGAGTGGTTCATTTTAGAAAGTCATCTTGATGCAACAATAAGCGATTCTTTAGCCACTGGTCCTAGAGGAACTGATGCAGGAACGCAAATGGTGAATGGAACCTTAGGTTTAACTTATAGCGGTTACCAAAACCTTTCACCAATATTTGATGGACAAAATTCCGCGGGTTATTATTGGTCTTCAACCAATGGCGGTGCTAGTGTTTGGCGACGTTACATATCACAAGGTACAGGACAAGTAAGTAGAGATCTTGATGATGCTGCTTATGGATTCTCAGTTCGTTGTATTAAGGATGATAGTCTTACTACTCCATGTTTCCCTATGCCATCAGAAGCAAATGCAGGCACTTATAGTGATCCTGTTTATAGTACTTCATTTAATTTAAGTGCTGTAGCTCCTGAAGCTGGTCATGGAATTGGTGCGTGGACTTTATTAAACAGCACACTTCCAGGAATCATTGCCGATGCAGCTAGCGAAACATCACAATTTACAGGTGAAGTTGGCGGAACCTATACTTTGGTTTGGTCGGTTACAACTACTTGCGATGTGTCAAGCGATACGGTTAGCTTTACTATTTTCGACCCAATGGCAAACTTTACTTGTGGCGATGTTTATATTGATGTACGCGACAATGGTAAAGAATATGAAACCGCATTAATGACTAATGGTCAGTGTTGGTTTACCGAAAACCTTAACTATGGTGTTATGGTCGACTCCTCAGTTACCATGTCTCAGGCTGCTGGGCCGGAGAAATATTGTTACAATAACGATCCTGCTATATGTGATGTGGATGGTGCACTTTATTCTTGGGAAGAATTAATGGCTTACGAGCCTTACGACGGCTCTCAGGGGTTATGTCCGGAAGGTTGGCACATTCCAACTGATAATGATTGGTACTTGTTAGAGAGTTCTTTAGACCAGTCTGTTAATAATCCTGATTCTATTGGATGGAGAGGAACAGTAATTGGAACTAAGTTTAAATCAGGACCTGCTTCTGTTATGGATATGAGATTCTCGGGAAGCATGGCTTATGGCAATTATGCCGGTAGATGGTTCGTTGGACATTATTGGACATCAAGTCTGTATAGTTCTGGTGCAGCATTTGAACGTGTAATTGTTGATACAACTGAACAGGTACAAAGAGAGTCGTTGTTCTTTAATTATGCACTGGCTGCAAGATGTATTAAAGATGATGGAAATACGCCATGTTCTCCACCGGCAAGTCAGGCTAATGCTGGTGATGATCAATTAGGTTTACCAAATATAACCACCACTACCGCGCTGAATGCTGAACTACCACAGTTTGGTACAGGTATTTGGACG
>JBFHES010000156.1:0-11220 GCA_041584015.1 Bacteroidales bacterium | reverse complement strand
GTCCAATATTTCGAAACATCCACAACAATTCCATCTCCAACAACCTGTCCGGCGAGCGATGTTCCCGCCGTTCTGGGTATTAAGCCCAACTTGTTTTTGTTGGCAAACGCAATGAGCTTTTTCAGATCATCAACATCCTTAGGACGCACAACAGCCAACGGCAGTTCACGGTAAGCTGATGCATCTGTCGCATATATCAAGCGACTCGACTTATCGGTATAAACATCGCCTTTAATTCCGAGTTGCGACAACTCTTCAATTTCTATTTTGGACATGCTATTTTCTTTGAATATGCAAATCTACCATCTTGCTTTAAATATCCGAAAGATTTGCTATCATTGTCGATTAACAAAATCATTAATCATGAAATCAAGTTTACGTAGATCATTAACCCTAACAATTATTCCGATCTTTTTGATCACTCTTTTAGCAAGTTTTAGCCCTAAAGAGAAAAGCACACAATCCACCACAGGTGGCGAAATGACATTTACCGTAAGAACCGTAACGGATAACGGTAACTATTCGCCAAGACACGTTTTAGCTATTTGGATAGAAGATGCCAACGGGTTTGTAAAAACCAGAAAAGCAATGGCCAACTCCAGAAAACAATATTTATACACCTGGCGCGCTGCAAGTGATTATAATATTGTTGATGCCATTTCAGGCTCAACACTGAACAGCCACCAAACACATACCATTACCTGGGATTGTAAAGACCTTAGTGGTAATCTGGTTCCGGACGGCGACTATACAGTATATGTTGAATTTACCGAGAAGCATGCACAAGGCCCACTTTTTAGCATCAACTTTACCAAAGGTGCTACTGCGCAAAATTTCACTCCGGCAGATGAGAGCAATTTTAAAGATATGGCGCTTACATTTGAACCACTTGTTGCTGATTATACCTATGTAATGAATGAACTAGAAGTAAGCTTTACCAGTACATCAATTGGTGCCGATTCTTACTTATGGAATTTTGGCGATGGATCAACAAGCACTGACGCAAATCCGATACATACCTACGCAGCAACAGGTGATTACCTTGTAAGCCTTCAGGTAACAAGCGGTGGAAATGATGTTAGCTATGAAGAAACCATTAACATTACAAGTACCTCAGTTGCGGAAACAAGCCTTAGCAGAAGTTTGGTTTATCCGAACCCAACAAAAGATGTGATCAACATTGAAAATGCAAGATCTTTTACAAATGCAACTTACACGCTATATGCTATCAACGGAACTGTAATTGCTTCTGGTAACCTAAGCGGTAAAAACCAGCAGGTAATCGATTTAAGCGATGAGACTACTGGCGTGTATTACCTGAACATTCTATCTGATGACGGTAACATGACCCGAAAAATTGTAAAGAACTAAACTACTAGTTTCATATACTTGCTAAATCCCGGCCCTGGTCGGGATTTTTTCGTTTAATATACTGGGATTAAATATGCAAAACATTAATTCATTCTCTCTTAAATTATTCATAACTTGTTTTATTAATTTATAACATTACATTTGCATTCTTAACAAAAAGAAGCAATACGATGTTAATTTGTAAAAAATATAAATCACTAAAAAAACAAGCTATTAGCTGATTCCGGAGATTTATGTAATTAATGTTTATTAAAATATCATAGAGCCCGGTTAAAGTTAACCGGGCTTTTTTTATGCAATAAAGAGATGAGAATATTGAAATTTGGTGGAACCTCGGTTCAAGATGCAACACATATTGAGAATCTGATTCAAATAATTAAAGTTAAAGAAAAACAGGTAATTGTACTTTCAGCTGTTTCAGGTATTACCGATTATCTATGTAACTTTAATAATAAGCTTGCACATGGTGCCTGTGGCGATGCTATAGAGATTGCTTACTTAATTATCAATAAATTCGACAGAATTGCCATCCAGTTGTTCAGGAACAAACCAGCTGTAAGAGTGCTTGTTCAATTGGAAATTAGAAAAGCAAAAGACCTCCTGTTAAATGCCTGTTACAATAATGATCAGTCGACTAATCTGGCAAATAAAATACTATCGCTAGGAGAAACACTCACAACTTTTATTTTTTATCACTTACTCATAGGTAAAGAAATACCTGCGAAATTACTTTATAGCGATGAGTACATTCGGCTATCTGAAAATGGCGAAGCTGATGTTGACTTCCTGAAATCAACTCTGGTGCCAGTGATTAAAGCGGCAACGGATCCATGCATTTTTATCATGCAAGGATTTATTTGTTCTGATCACCAAGGTAAATTAAGCAACCTTAAGCGGGGCGGCAGTGATTATTCGGCTTCTTTAATTGGAGCTGCACTTGCCGCTGATGAAATTCAAATTTGGACAGATATTGATGGTATGCATAACAACGACCCAAGGTATGTTGCCAATACTCAGGCAGTGCGAAACCTTAGCTATAGCGAAGCTGCCGAACTTGCCTATTTTGGTGCTAAGATATTGCACCCGCAAACAATACTTCCGGCACAAATGGCCCATATTCCTGTTCGGATTAAAAACACCATGAGCCCTAATGCCACCGGAACATTAATTGGAAATTCAAGCCCCGCGAGTAACATTAAAGCTGTAGCTGCAAAAAGCAATATAACGCATATTAAAATTCGGTCTGGAAGAATGCTAATGGCGCACGGTTTCTTAAGAAAAGTATTTGAAATTTTTGAGCAATGCAAAACACCAATTGATATGATTACGACCTCAGAGGTTTCTGTTTCATTAACAATAGACAATACGGACCAACTGGAGACGATTACGAAAAAGCTGCAAGAACTTGGAACTATTGAAGTATTTGACAAACAGGTAATCATTTGCATTGTTGGCGACTTCCTTAAAAACCATTACGGACGTGCCTTATCCGTGTTAGACAGCTTGGCTAATGTTCCGGTAAGCATGATTTCATATGGCGGCAGTAACAACAGCATTTCAATTTTAGTCAGTGAGGAAGATAAAATTCGGGCGCTAAATAATCTCCAACTTGGTTTATTTATGTCTAAAAAACCAACACATGAATTTGATGCTGTTTTAAATTAAAGTTTATAAAGACAAAAGAGATGATGAACTTCAAACATATTGATACTCCATTTTACTTCTACGATATGGAGTTATTGCAAGATACCATTAACGAATTACAACTTCATGCTGGCAACTTTCAAATTCATTATGCACTTAAAGCCAATTCAAATAGTAAGATTCTTAGATTGATTGCTGACTCTGGTATTGGAGCAGACTGTGTAAGTGGAAACGAAATACAACTGGCGCTGGATTGCGGCTTCAATCCTGACAACATTGTATTTGCCGGTGTTGGAAAAACTGACAAAGAATTAACATTGGCCATAAATAGCAACATAGCTTGCATACACTGCGAATCGCTAGAAGAGCTTACCATCATCAATGAAATTTCAAAGTCTGCTAATAAAACAACCAACATTGCCATTCGCTTAAACCCAAATATCGATGCACAAACACATCGGCATATTTCCACAGGTTTAGCTGAAAATAAATTTGGGATTCCATCATCAGATTTTCCAGAATTGCTTCAGATGCTAGAAACATGTGAGAATGTATCATTTATTGGATTGCATTTTCATGTTGGTTCCCAAATTCGCGACATGCAGGTTTTTAAAAACCTAAGCCTTGCGGCAAACGATTATCTTGAACTATTTGAATCCCTTGGTTACCAGCTCAGCTACCTGAACATTGGAGGTGGTTTAGGTATCGACTATGAACACCCATATGCAGAGCCAATTCCTAACTTCAGAGATTACTTTGAAACATTACGCGCAAATCTTTCGGTACACCAACACATAAATATCCATATTGAACCTGGTCGTTCTTTGGTTGGTCAGTGCGGTCAACTCATCTCAAAAGTTCTGTACACAAAAAACAATGGCGAACGTAGCTTTGCTATTATTGATGCAGGAATGACAGAACTACTCCGCCCTGCCTTATACGATGCACAGCATTATATAGAGACCTTCAACAGTGGGCCCAAAGAAAAACTATACGATATTGTTGGTCCAATATGCGAATCGTCCGATACTTTTGGAAAGCACATTTTATTACCATTAATCAAACGAGGTGATCTGATAAAAATCAATAGCGCAGGTGCCTATGGCGAAGTAATGACATCTATGTATAATCTTCGGCAAAAAGCACAGGCCATCTACAGCGATCAATGCATAAACACACCATACGAATTTCTATTAGCAGACACAATGAAGAAGCACTTTGTCTAAAAAAAATCTTAATGGCAGATCAGCCTTAGTCATCGTCCAGAAAAATCTTCATTCCTTTGGTAATAATATTAGGGCCAAAATCAATTAAGGAAAGTTCAATTTTTGAGCCTTGCGGTGGCTGGGGTGAAAACGGTTTTCTAACTTCAATAACCGAAGCATAAAACACCGGAGCTCCGTCGCGTGCAATTTTCACCATTCCCATTGAAAGAGGTGCAACACCATTGTAGTTTCCAATTACAAGCACTCCTCCACCGCAAATATTGTAGATTTCATCTACTACCATTATCAGATTGTTGACGGCCATGTTAACTCAAAAAAAGTTACTAATTATTAGATAAAGATGTTTTTGTGAAGATAGGAAATTCAACTATATGATGATGCTATTTATAGTATAAACAGTTGAAAATTAACGGATATTCCCAGAACCAATCCGGCCCGGTGAACAATCAATATATATTTTGCTTTATCAATCATTGACAGTATGTTTGTTTGAAGAATAGAAACAAAATATGGCTATGAACAGAGAGTTAAGAGTATCGAAAAATATAATTATAAACGCCGAAGCAGCTCAGGTTTGGGATGCTCTTATTAATCCTGAAAAAATAAAAGTATACCTCTTTGGCACCGAAACAATAAGTGACTGGAAAGTTGGTAGCGGCATTATATTTCAGGGTGAATACAATGGGCAACAGTACAAAGACAAAGGAAATGTTCTGGTAAACAAAACCAATGAGTTGCTTCAATATAACTACTGGAGCGGATTCTCCGGACTTGAGGACATTGAATCGAATTATTCTATAGTAACCTACAAAATAGAATCACTTGAAAACAATAAAGTAAAATTCACCTGGACTCAAGAAGGCTTTGCCAATGAAACAGGACAGCAACATTCTGAGAATGGTTTACCAGGAATGCTTGAGCAAATAAAAACGCTGGTTGAGCAAGCCTAGAGATTTTACATCCAGGTCTTACCTGCTAGAAACCAATCTCGGCAATTCGTCATATTAACACCTTGGTTCATAGAACTTCGATTGCGAGGAGTATCGTTATTTTTTTATATCTTTAATGGTTGAACCATCAACCACTAATTACTGCTCCTATGAAAAAACTAACTTTGGTTACTGTAATTATCTTCTTGTTAATTAATCAGTCATTTGCACAGATTGAAAAAACCAAGTACAGCGTAATAGATGAAATCAGTAGAACCTACCGTCAGCTTTTTGTGGATGCAAAAACAGTAGAAGTACATTTCAGACTGGTATCTATTGAGAACCTGGTAAACGAAGAAATACTCTTTGGAATAGAGATAGAGGTAAATTCAAGTGAACTGAAATCCATTTCAAACTACCTGTCGTTTTACAACTATTCCGATCTCTGGGATTTCTCCATAAACACGGCTTATGAAAAACTAAACCGCAATGGCGTTATTCTGCTCGATCCGGCTGAAGCCCTAGAGGCATTCGACTTTTTAAACGAACGGATTGGAAAAACACTTAACACCGCTCCTACCTTTTACGAATCACATAAAATAAGTATTAACGAGCGCATAGAAATGGGCTATTACTACGACAAAAAGAATGGAAAGGAATGGCGCTTTTTTACTTCAATTGATGACATTGTGTTTGAAACCGAAGTGATGAAGGGAATTGATCTGATTAAGAAACTTAGAGAATTTGCCAATTATCCCGCTATCGAAAAGACAGTTAAATAAAGGCTATGCTTTCAGATATTCAATCATCTATGTGCATCGAGAATCTCTCCATTTAGAGATGAATCAATTTTAAGCAAATCATTTTCTATATTTGTTTACAAACCATTGAACATTATCATCATGAAAAATTTCAACTTTACCATTACCATCTTGCTACTTTTCTCCCTTTATTTGATCAATACTAATACAGCCAATTCTCAAACCATGGTTCAATGGTACACCTCGATGGGCGATTTTAATGTACAGTTGCGGGAAGATCTGGTTCCGGTAACGGCTCAGAATTTCATTGATTTAACTGATAGCACGTTTTACGATAGCTTACAGTTTCATCGTGTAATCTCCGGATTTATGATCCAGGACGGTTGTCCGCTTGGAGATGGAACCGGCGGACCGGGTTATAGCTTTGATGATGAATTTCATCCTGATCTGAGACACAACGAAGCAGGTATTCTATCGATGGCCAATAGTGGCCCCAACACCAACGGATCGCAATATTTCATCACGGTAGCTCCTACCACCTGGTTGAACGATTTGCATGCAGTATTCGGGAAAGTAATAGATGGGCTAGATGTGGTAATGGCCATTAGTGAAGTTGAAACCGATGCCAACGATCGACCATTAGTTGATGTTGTGATTGACAGTATTCGGGTAATTTCAGCAGGAACTAAATCCCTGGAGCTTACCACACCAATTACCAATGATGTATTTCTTGCTGATCAGGATCAACTCATAAAATGGAACAGCGAATTTGTTGCTGACGTAAACATTGAGTTATCAATGGACAACGGAGTAACATGGCAACTCATTGCGGATTCTATTTCATGTAATGCTAAAGCCTTTGAATGGGAAACACCTAACAGTTTGGCCACACAATGTCAAATTAGAATTAGCGACGCAACTGACCCTACTTTGTTCGATACTAGCGGAACATTTTCGCTGGGCAAATTAGAATTGATTTCTCCTTTTTTCGGCACCTACCTTGGAGGTGAAGAGCTAGAAGTGGTTTGGGAAAGCGAAGCCGTTGAATATATAGGACTAGAATATCAGTATGAAATAAACGGTCCCTGGTTTCTAATCGAAGACAGCATTGTTGCAAGTAATAATTCTTATCTGTGGCAAACACCGGAAATAGCTTCCAACAAATACAAAATCAGAATATTTGTGAGCAACACGCCTGGTTCTAACGACCTAAGCGTTGGTAATATTCGCATTTGCTTGCTAGATTTACTCTCACCTGCAGGTGGCGAATCCTTTGTAATGGACAGCACCTATGCAATCCATTGGTACAGTTCCTACATAAGTAAACTTACACTTGAATACTCCACAGACAATGGAACTAATTGGAACGAAATAACACCAGAGGTTGATGCTTTTGATTCAACCTATCAGTGGACAGTACCTGCTACCTATTCCGACAGTTGTTTTGTAAAAGCCTATTACAAAGGAAAACCAGAGCTATTAAAAATAAACGAAACTCCTTTTTCAATTGGCTGGGGAACCTCGGTAAGCGAGTTCTTTTCAAGTACCGAATTAGAAATAGCTATTCATCCAAATCCGGTAGGTCATACCCTCATGCTTAGCTATTCGCTCCACAAAAACATTAACGAGATGGAGATTGCTATTTATGATTTAAGTGGAAAACGTGTTGCACAAATACTGGAACCTGCCTTGCAAACTGGAACACATAAACTTGAGCTTCCGGTTAAGCAATTAAGTCCTGGTTTGTACATTCTTAAATTTAGAGGTGATGGAATTATCAGTGAAAACAAATTTGTTAAAGACTAGTGCACATGAAAATCACAAGCCTAGTTTGCCTCTTTCTATGTCTGTTTGTTTTTAGTTGCAATACAGCCCAAAAAAAGAAAAATAGTTCGGTAAAAGACACACTTGAAATTAAAGAGAAAGTTTCCCAAACCAGCGATATAGTAAAGACAGAGACTAAGCAACATGAGAAAGCTAAACCCCAACAACCGACTTTGCCTGATACCGTGTCAGCCAATACAGAAGAAGATGACTTAATTGTTCCAAGCGTACCCGACACCTTTACAATTGCTTGCAAGGATACCTTCTATGTAAGAATTGACAACAGCTACAAAACAATGACTCAGCTAGAGGACACTATCTTTATTCAGAATGAATACTTACAAAACAGAGGCTTAAACAATAGTTTCTACTTTCAGGACTCTACTTATTATTATTTCGAAGAAGGTACCTACTATGTGGGGTCGTGGCACGAGCTAAGTGCAAACCATCTTGTACTTGATGGAATTGGCAGGGTAAATATTTTCTGTGAAAATTTCAGTTCTAACGTGTTTTGGGTTACTGGTGATCATATTCGATTCAACAACATCCATTTCAAGCATTTTAAACCAGATCACTTAAGCAAAAGCCAATGTACTGGCCATGTGCTTACCTTCCATGATGCCCATAATATTATTGTTGAGAATTGCGATATTAATGGATGTGGTGTTACCGGCTTAAACGATCTGGAGCTTAATTCGAATATCATTGTTCGGAACAATTACATTCACAACAATTCTTTAGCAGCATGGATTAGCCATCAAAAAATATATCAAGAAGAGATTCCGAATCACCCGGTATTTCATTTCTCAAACAATACCATGACCAACAATGGTCATCAGCGGATTATTGACAAAGATGATTGGCGAGACCAACAAATGAGTAATAAAGAGGCTGCACGATTTAAGTTTCCTGAGTTTGAACTAAAGGTGTTAAATCTATTTCAGGACTTCTGGCAAATAATGAATGGAAATAAAGTTTATTACGAATACGACCCGGAAAGCGGAAGAATGTTTGAAGTAGCTATGCCGGAAAACAGCGAAAGGGGATACGACGATTATCTCATTAGCATTAAAGCTCACGGCGATACACTGGAACTTAGTCTATCTGATTATTTTTATGAAGATGATTTAACCTTTATAATCACACCAGAAAGAAAGGACAGCTGCACCTATCATTTATCAATGGCATATCTATCATTTATTCAGGAATATGAGTATGATAAGAACGTTCCTGTTGAGGAGCTATCATTACGCCAGACAAAATGGATTCAAACCATAAATGAGCAAACACCTTTTGTTGCCCTTAAAAATACAGATGAGAATACTTTTCAATTTAAATTCAACAAAGCATCGCTCGCAAAAGCTTATGGTGAAGATAATGCAGCAACAATTCCAGCTGATTACAACAGCGTTAACTGGCATTATTCATCTCTCGAAAAAAATCGAATTAAAACAAAATACAACTTTAAGGACAGTCAGATTATTTTCAGATCAGAATATGGTTTAATGACGCATTATCTTAAAAATGGCAATGCATTTTCGTACACACCTGATGCTTATTTATTTCGCATTGATAGAATAAAGAGTGGTGAGGCTTTAAAATCCTATTACATAAAAATGAATATGTATGAGGATTTCTAACACCATTAAATCAGCATGCTAACAAATCTATGGCTGATTGCTTGTATCTTATAGCGATCGATACCACTGTAACATTGGAATAGGAACAGGAACCAACTCACCATTCGTTAATATGCCTGCAAATCCAAACTGTACGGCTTTTCCTTCATCCTGATGCCACCTTAAACCAGGCAGAAATATTCCGAAAGGCTCATCAGCAACAGGCAAAATAAATGAATCGAACACAAGACTTAACTTAGGTGCAATTTTAGCCATGGCGGCAATACTAGCCATAAACTGACCGTCCACTTCGCTTTCTCCCCAATCATCATTAAAGCCCCAAACCGTGCCGTATCCACCGGTAAAAGCAATGTTTCGCCTTCTGTCGCCAAAAGAAATTGTGCCAAATGGCAAAGCACCACCTATATCAATGGCAGCCCACGAACCAGTTCCTACCAAAGCACCTACAGCAATATGCACTTCTTCCTTTAACTGCCAGCTTTTCTTAATAGATCCAACCAATGGTATACCTATCCAGGTTGTCATAACGCCAACGCCTAAATTTTCGCCTAAACCAAATTGAAGATCGGGTCCGAATAAATTCCATTGTACATAGTGCTCTCCCTTTTTAACGGGCAAACCATTGGTCGTTAAAAAGTAACGCGTAGCAAACCTGTCTTCACCCACAAAGTTACCTTGCGCATTAAAATCACGACTATCCACCTTTACAATTTCTTTAATGGTGTGTTGTGGTATGTAAACTTGTCGTCCATCAACAGTTACCAATAAAATCTCCCGCGCGTCTTGCGTAAGTATTTTACCAACCAGCTCGCCACCATCTGTTTTAACAATACGGTAGGTGACAGTTGTATCTTGTTGTGCAATTGAAATTAAAGTAAAAACGGAAAGCAGCAAGGTAATTAGATAGGTTCTCATAATATCTTGTTTTAGATAAACTCACTAAAAACTTAACATTTAAAGGAGCATTATGTTTAACCAAGAATACACACACGATCATAAACTTGCCGTTATCATACTACAGCTGATATGATTTTATAATTGATACAAAAATCGTAAATAGGACTTCCCTCGTTTTGTTATACGCTCTACACTACTGAAACCTTTTCGCTCCAGCATTTCCTCAAGAAGTAAAATTTGATTCTCATCTAAAATTTGAAAAGAGTTATTTTCTAAAGCAATCATTCCAGTGATGCTATTATTCTCAATTAAGCAAGCTAGTCCTTGAAGCGTAACATGTTCATCACCTATCGGGATGGTAAATTCACATTCGTTAGCATACAAGCCAGTAAATCGTGGTGGGATACTTTCAGAGCGATCGAAAATATGGGAGCTATATTCAGAGCGTTCAAAATCATTAATTTCTGTTGATAAATCGGGTAAGGCATATTTAATCTTTACCTGAATACCCGTATTCGCAATGTAAAAATCCTGCATGCAAAACTGATCCATTTCTCTGTAATCAACCTGCAAACCCTTATCATGACTCCATTCAACCTGATCGACCCTAAACATGGCCCAAGGACTTTCGCTATTTATTAGTGATGAATTAAATTTCATTTTTAAACGCTTAAACTCAGCGTCAACCTGATACTTAGGATAAAGCATTTTCCGTATTTCTTTAATCCCATATAATGATCGGTCGCAACTCTTGATAAGCCCGTAAAAGTCTGATTCTAAATCTCTGGTTAGCATGCCATCTACACCTTCTTTTGCTTTATAAAAGAATTCGTAAATTTCGTTCTCCACGTCAATTGATTCATCCAAGGCGTGCAGTTGTTCCTCTAATTCTTCAATTTCAAATCCCGGTTCTATAGCAAGTTTATAC
>JBFHES010000155.1:0-11256 GCA_041584015.1 Bacteroidales bacterium | reverse complement strand
GTTTTATCGAATCAACTTTATACGATTTCATAGTATCTTATTTATTAAAGTAAGGATAGGTTCCATTTTAAAATATTCCAAAAGCAAAATAACAACAATAGCAATGAAATAGCAACGTCGCATATAACTAATTTGCTGGTCGAAATATTGGTTCTTACCGCAAGGATGTTCAAGAATAATCGGCCAAAGAACTGAATTAAAAAGAACATGAAAACTCGTATTGCATCGGCATTAAGACCTAAGGCACTTTTAAAATCTAAATGCATAATGTCAGAAAACGCTCTTGTTAAACCACAGGTGTAACAATAAGTGCCAAATTGCTTTTTATAACTACAGCTTAGCAGGTTCACTTCATCTGAAGGTGCCCATGCAAAATAGACAAACAAACCGGCAAGCACCAATGCAAAACTTGTGTTTACAAGCTGATAAGGTGTTTGCAAAAAAAGTCGAAACAATTTATTCCGGACGCTTTTCTTCAATATCTTCCAAGTCTTTGGCAAGACCTTTAAGTGCATCACCTACTTTCTTGCCTGCTTCCTTAACACTCTCCTTAAGCTCCTCTTTTTCTTCGTCGCTCAATTCTTCATTATTTATACTGATGTTTACTTCTTTAACATCAATAGAGTCAATGGCTTTCTCAAATTCTGAAACCTGATCAAGAATATCCTCTTGCACTTCTTCATCAATAATAACATTGTTTAGTTCTTCAATTACCTCTTCTTCAAAGTCTTCAAATGCATTATTGGTTCCGTTAATTAAAAAACTCCAGGCCCCTGCTATAAAAAAGGCAACAATACCCACAATTAAGCCTGATATTAATAAACCTCTTGGTGCGTTATGCTTACTTGCCTGCACTAATCCAATAGCACCAAGCAAAATTGCAATTCCTGCTGGAACCAATGCTATTGAGCCAATGCATGGAATAAAAGACACCAATAAGGATATAATTGCTAAAACTAAAGAAGCAATACCTAAAGCCTGACCTGCTGAACTATACGAATCTCTTTCACTCATAATTATAAAATTTTGGTCAAAAATAATCAATTAATGATATTTACCTTACTCAGGATTTTCATTTGATTTAATTAATTATCATTTCAAATAATAGCAAACTAAATTACTTCAACACTTACTGTTAAGTTTTTGGTAATTGATGCTTTGCCCTCTTGACGAAGCAGCTGGAAAAGCCTAATATTGCAAAAAATTATTTTCATGAAGAATATTACTTTACTGCTCGTTTTAGCAGTTTCAATGTATACAAGCTTCGGTCAAATTCCTGCCGGATATTACAATGGAACAGAAAATTTAAGTGGCACAGATTTACGTCAGGCGCTGCATAATATCATCGATAACCATACCTCCGTTTCGTACACCTCGCTCTGGACACATTATCAATCTACCGACAAAAAAAGTAATAACTATGTATGGGATATGTACTCCGATGTTCCGGGTGGCACACCAGCATATAATTTCTCCTTTGGTTCGGATCAGTGTGGCAACTATAGTCAGGAAGGTGATTGCTATAACAGGGAACACTCCTGGCCGCAAAGTTGGTTTAATTCTGGTAGCCCAATGAAAACCGACATGTTTCATGTGGTGCCAAGCGATGGTTACACCAACGGACAACGCGGAAGTTATCCTTATGGTGAAGTTAGCTCAGCAACCTGGACCTCAACCAATGGCAGCAAAAAGGGATCCTGCGTTTATCCAGGATATTCGGGAACTGTATTTGAGCCAATAGATGAATACAAAGGCGATTTTGCCAGAGGTTTCTTTTATATGTCGACACGCTACTACACCGAAGACGGAAGCTGGCAGACCAACAGCATGGTTGATGGAGCCGATATTCTTCCGTGGGCGCAAAATCTGCTCATGGAATGGCATATTGATGATCCGGTAAGCACAAAGGAAATCAACCGAAACAATGGAATCTATGCTATTCAAAACAACAGAAATCCATTTATCGACCATCCGGAGTTTGCCGTTGAAATTTTTGGCTCAAACTACCCCATTGCAACAATTACAAGTAGTCCTGTAGTAACAGCAACAGAAAACAGCTTGTATGAATACACCATTTCCGCAAGCGACTTTTACGGTAACCCAATTAATTTTGATGCCTTAGTGCTACCAGCGTGGTTAAGTTTAACTAATAATGGGAACAATACTGCTACTCTTTCAGGAACACCATTGGTTGGCGATGTGGGCATGAATGACATTAGCATTAGTGCAACAAACAATTATGCACTACCAAGCGAGCAAACATTTACAATAAATGTAAGTGCAATAACCTCAATTCTTACGATAAATGGCTTCAATGATTTTGTAATTTATCCAAATCCGGCTAAAGATTACATTGTAATTCAATCAGAAAAAAGCCACAAGCTAATTAATATTAAAGTTTTTAATGTACTCGGAAAGGAGCTTATTTATACACAGATAGAAATGATGCAAGGATCTGTTAAGATCCCTGTTCAGCAGCTGAATGACGGCATTTACTACCTATCTGTTTATGGCGAAAATGTGAATCTTACCAGCACTATTTTTGTTGAATAATTACGTCGAATTACAACAAATAATGAAATATGATTTTAATCATTTTTAATTAAAACAACATATTTATATATTTGCATTTGTTAGTAATTAAATAAGTTACCCCAATGAAGTTATCAGATTTAACCATCACACAACTAGAGCAGGCAGCCAACATGCTGAAAGCAATTGCTCATCCAATGCGCATTGCCATTCTGGGATACCTGGAAGATGGTAAAAAATTAACCGTAACTGAAATTCATGAATTATTAGGAATTGAGCAATCAACCACATCTCATCATTTAGGTATTTTAAAAGACAAAGGCGTTTTAGCATCTAAACGAGAAGGTAAAAACACCTACTATTTCTTAAAGCATCCAAATCTAAGCAACATTGTTACTTGCGTAACCGAGTGCACCGATTGAAGAGCTGATGGCGAAGCCGCCATTATAAATTCAGTAAACGACCTAATTAAAAATATAGGATAAACCGACCTAACAGTCGGTTTTTTTATTTTGCATAGATCAACTTTTATAGGTGCCAGCACAGAACAGTTGAACTATTGTGAATACAGCTTACTTTCTCTTTTTATTCTTTGCTGATCAATTGCATAAATCACTTGTTATAGGTATTATCGCTTAATAAAAAAGAAAACTCAATGGAACACAATAAAAAGCTATTCCTGCTTGATGCTTACGCTCTTATTTACAGAAGCTATTTTGCCTTTATAAAAAACCCGAGAATCAACTCGAAGGGATTAAATACTTCAGCTATTTTTGGCTTTACCACCACCTTAGAGCAGATTTTAAATAAGGAAAACCCAAGCCATATTGGAGTAGCATTCGATCCCAAAGGCGGAACTTTCAGAAACGAACTTTATTCTGAGTACAAAGCAAACCGCGAAGAAACTCCTGAAGACATTCGATTATCCATACCTTACATAAAGCAAATTCTCGAAGCATTCAACATTCCAATCCTTGAAGTAGCAGGCTACGAAGCCGACGATGTAATTGGAACACTTTCGCACAAAGCTGAGAAGGAAGGTTTTGATGTATACATGATGACGCCAGATAAAGATTACGCACAGCTGGTAACCGAGAAAGTTTTCATGTTTAAGCCAAAGCGTTTTAGTGTAGAAAACGAAGTATGGGGAATAGAGGAAGTTTGCAAAAAATTCAATATTAAAGAACCAAAGCAAGTAATTGACATCCTAGGATTAATGGGCGACTCAGCAGATAATATTCCCGGAGCACCAGGAGTAGGTGAAAAAACTGCCGCCAAGCTAATCGACCAATATGGAAGTATTGAAGGACTGCTGGAACACACTCACGAGCTAAAGGGAAAACAAAGGGAAAAGATTGAGGCTAATGTTGATCAAATTAAATTGTCGAAAGTACTGGCAACCATTGCACTGGATGTACCTATAGATTTTAAAGCCGATGAACTTATCAGAGACGGCATAAATGCAGATAAGCTGAAAACATTATTCGACGAATTGGAATTTAGAACAATTGCTCAACGCATATTACAAACCAAAGCACAACCTGTTGAAGGAGCAGTTCAAGGTTCTCTTTTCGGCGATGACGAATCCTTGGTTTCGGTTAGCAGTTACGACACCATCGAAACCGTTAAACACAACTATGTATTATTAGATACCGTGGAGAAATGTGCTGCCTTTGCCAAAAAGCTAAGTACACAAAAGGAGTTCTGCTTCGATACCGAAACAACCGGTATTGATGCGAATGAAGCTGAACTGGTTGGGATTTCATTTTCTTACAAAGCTCATGAGGCTTACTATGTACCAATTCCAGAAAACCCGGAACTTTATCAACCTATAATCGATGTGTTTAAACCAATTCTGGAAAACCCACAGATTAAAAAAATCGGACAAAATATTAAGTACGACATATTAATGCTGAAATGGTATGGCATTGAAACTGCTGGCGATCTGTTTGATACCATGTTGGCGCATTACCTTCTTCAACCCGATCAGAAACATAATATGGATTTTCTGTCGCAAGTATATTTAAGCTACAATCCGGTTTCAATAAGCACTCTAATCGGGCCTAAAGGTAAAGGGCAAAAAAACATGCGCGATGTTTACAAGGAGCAACCAGAAAAAGTCAGCGAATATGCTTCTGAAGATGCAGACATCACTTGGCAATTGTACCTTGAGCTAAAAAAGGAGCTGAAACAATTTAATCTGGAAAACCTGGCAGAAGAGATAGAATTCCCGCTTATACCAGTATTAGCCGAGATGGAAAAATCCGGCGTTAATTTGAATGTAGATTCACTGGGTGAATTTGCGAAAGAGCTCACGGAACTCATAATATCTACAGAAAAAGAAATTAAAGATTTAGCAGGTGTTGACTTTAATGTTGGATCGCCTAAGCAAACTGGTGAGGTGCTGTTTGTTAAAATGAAGTTGGACGAAAAAGCTAAGAAAACCAAGTCGGGACAGTACTCAACGAACGAAGAAACATTGGTACGACTTCAAGACAAACACCCTATTATTGAAAAAATCCTTGATTTTAGGGGCTACAAGAAATTACTTTCAACTTATGTTGATGCCCTTCCAAAGCTGATCAATCCAAAAACAAATAAAATTCACACCTCTTACAATCAAGCGGTAGCTGCAACAGGTCGTCTAAGCTCAGTTAATCCAAACTTACAGAACATACCTATCCGAGAAGAACAGGGACGCATGATTCGTAAGGCTTTTATTCCATCAGACGATGAGCACATTTTCTTCTCAGCGGATTACTCGCAAGTTGAGCTTCGTTTAATGGCACATTTAAGTCAGGATCCTAACTTACTGGAAGCATTTAATAACAAAGAGGATGTGCATGCTGCAACAGCTGCAAAAATTAATAAAATACCAATTGAGGACGTAAGCAGTGAAATGCGTTCAAAAGCTAAAACCGCCAACTTTGGAATCATCTACGGTATCTCCGCATTTGGGCTGGCACAGCGCTTAAACATTCCTCGCTCCGAAGGAAAAACGCTCATTGATGGCTATTTTGAGAGTTACCCAAAAGTGAAGGAATACATGGATTATAGCATTAAGATTGCACGCGAAAAAGGTTTTGTTACGACACTAATGGGACGTAAACGTCAGCTGAATGACATTAACTCACGAAATGCTGTTGTACGAGGCATGGCCGAACGAAACGCGATTAATGCACCCATACAGGGTTCTGCTGCCGATATCATTAAAATAGCAATGATACGCATTCATGAGCGATTTGTGGAAGAACAACTAAAAAGTAAGATGATCCTGCAGGTACATGATGAATTGAACTTTAACGTGTATAAACCAGAACTCGACCAGGTAAAGGAAATTGTTATTGATGAAATGCAAAACGCTGTTCGACTTAAAGTTCCTCTCATAGTAGATCATGGCGTGGGAGCCAATTGGTTGGAGGCACATTAGAACATTAGTATCGAGAAGTTAGTATCAAGTATCAAGACGAGATTAGCAGTGCTGAGAATAGCTTTAAGGACTTAGGCATTTTCATACCTGCTAAAACGGTACCACGGCTTCTGTCCGTGGAACCGATATAAATCGCCTAAAATAAACATCACGATTCTTTCGATACAAACGAGCTTAGAAACAATAGCTATTAGAAGAGATACGTAAAAATTAGCCGTGCCACCGCTAAAAGCGCAGGCACGGGACAGGTTCGAATCATTCGATTAGTTTCTTACTTAAACAGATACATAGTACGAACCTGAGCATCTGGCCGACCAATAATGTTTTTTATATAGTCTGTTTTAAATGACAACGTTCCTTTTTGAACATAACCATCAGCCAATGGCATACATGCTCCCCATGCACCGGATGGCGAACAATCGTCCAAATCGGCAATTAACACAAGGGTATGCACTCCAACAGTAATAACACAATGCTTGTAATTCTTAGCATCAGCTAGCGAAGCCTTAATATTCTCCTTTGAAAGTTCGATAGTTTTAACTGCTTTCGTTTTAGCAATCTCATTAAAACTAGCTATTGGTGTGCCATCGCTAATGGTCTCATTCTCCAGTGTGATTACATTCTTTAAAAAAGTTTTAATAGTTTCTGATTTCGACTCCTGAGCAAAACTTAAATTGAAGCTAAGTGCGAGAATAAGAATAGTTAATGTGCTTTTCATGTGTAATAAATTAGTGTGATAGTAGAATAATTAATATCACGAATGTAACCGATATAAGCTACGTTTCCAAATAACAGGTGCTTTGCTTGCACTTAATTCTCACTTCAAGAATCACTTTTCCATTTCCTTATTACATCTCCTATTCATCAAAAATCAAATACCACGGATTCTTCCACGTATTTACTACTTTTGCTGAACCATTTAGATGAATGCTTGTAGTTGAGAAGTATGGTAGATAAATTACATATCAAACAGTTTGAGGATTGGTTTGACGGATCGCTAAAAAATCCACTAATCATTGCCGGACCCTGCAGTGCCGAGTCGGAAGAACAGGTGCTCGAAACCGCCATGCAAATAAAGGAACAAACGAATGTTTCTGTTTTGCGTGCTGGTATTTGGAAACCACGTACCCGACCAGGTTCATTTGAAGGTGTTGGTGAAGAAGGATTGGATTGGCTGAATAAAGCCAAACAAGCCACAGGTTTAAAAACAGCTGTTGAAGTGGCCTACCCGCAGCACGTCGAGATGTGTCTTAACCATAATGTAGATATGTTATGGATAGGTGCGCGCACTACTGCAAATCCTTTTTCTGTTCAGGAAATTGCCAATGCATTGGAAGGAGTTGACATTCCCGTATTTATTAAGAACCCGGTAAATCCTGATCTGGCTCTTTGGATTGGTGCCATTGAACGAATATATAAAACGGGCAACAGTAAAATTGCAGCCATCCATCGAGGATTCTATCCCTTCGAAAAAACCAACTTGCGGAATATTCCAAAATGGGAGCTGGTAATCGAGCTTAAACGATTGATTCCTCAGCTGCCGGTTATTTGCGACCCGAGTCACATTTCCGGCAATGCAGACTACATACATGAAATATCGCAAAAAGCACTGGATCTAAACCTGGACGGTTTAATGATTGAAACACATCGTGACCCTGCTGTTGCACTCAGTGATGCCAAACAACAAGTTACACCCGCCGTGCTTGCTAATATTCTAAGCACCCTAAATTTCCGAAGCTCGGATACTGAGAATGCCGATTTTATTAATCATCTGGAACAATTTCGCGAACAAATTGATTCAATAGATTCTCAAATCCTGCAACTACTTGCGCAGCGTATGGATATAGTGGGAGAAATTGGAAAGTATAAGTGTGAGAATAATGTAACAATCTTGCAACTGAAACGATGGGAAGATATTATTAAAACCCGCAGCATAACCGGAAAGCAGCTGCATTTAAGCGAGGAATTTGTTCTGAATCTGCTGCAATTGCTTCACAAAGAATCGATTCAGAAACAGGCCAGCATCATGAACAAACTTGGTGATTGTAAGGATCAGTTGTAGATTCATCCAGCTAATTAAATAGTAATTACCGTTTCTGTAATCACATTCAATTAAGGATACGACAATGCCATTCCCGATTTTCATCAGGAATGCACATTAACTATTTTCGGGGAAGTTTCTAGTGTACTCTTGAGATAACAATCTCGAAGCTTTCCATAATCGGATTAGTAAGAATCTTCTTACAAGCTTCTTCAACCTTCTCATTTGCTTCACGCTCATCAAGTGCCTCAATATCGAGGGTAATGTGCTTACCTACTCTAACATTCTCAACAGACTTGAAACCTATGTTGTGCATACTTGAAGTAACAGCTTTACCTTGTGGATCAAGTAATGCTTTTAATGGCATAATGTCAATATCGGCTTGAAATTTCATATCTGATGAATTTAAATTATTTTTCTTTAACTACTACATTTTCAACCACCGACAGCATTACATAAGCAGCAATAATAAACGGTATTGAAACAAAGTGCAATGTTATTAATAATATCAGACATATTCCAAGAAAAATATATCGAATTTTATTCCCGCCAAAAGAGAAATTTTTAAACTTTAATGAAAAAAGTGGTAAACGGGAAACCAACATGGCCGAAATAAAAACAGCTACAGCTAATAAGAAATGAGGATGCTGAAACAGCTCTGATATTGTTGAATTTTCAAACTTTAAAATAAGCGGTATTGACGCAATGAAAATAGCGCTTGCAGGTGTTGGTAGTCCAATAAAAGAGCTCGTTTGGTTTTCATCAATATTAAACTTGGCTAAACGCACCGCCGAAAATAAAGCAACTAAGAACGATAGCGCCACTATTATTGTTGTAATCGAGAAGTTGGCTAACAAAGGACCTTCAAGCTCCCAGGCTGATGCCATCATTTTGTAAAGAATGAAAGATGGCGCCAAACCAAAACTAATCAAATCTGCCAAGCTATCCATTTGTTTTCCAATCTCGGAATAAGCATTTAACATACGTGCAGTAAAACCATCAAGAAAGTCGAATACTGAGGCTACCAGAATAAAAATAGAGGCCAGCCACAACTCGCCCTGAAAAACAGTTAAAATGGCCAGAATACCGCAGAAAAGATTCAGCAGCGTAATAAAATTGGGTAATTGTTTAAACATGATCTATTACTTAATATTCGATCTTATTGGTGAAGTTGTCCCACTTCTTAAATACCTGAATGGCTTCGTTTTGCCCGTCCTGGATGAAGGGTATTTTCCGCTTTGTAATATCCAGCTCTATTTCATCATAAATAAAGCTATCGTCGAAGCCCGCATTACGTGCATCGTTTTTATCGGCACCATAGTATACCTTATCCAAACGCGCCCAATAAATGGCACCTAAACACATGGGGCAAGGTTCACAAGAAGTATAGATTTCACATCCGGAAAGATTGAAAGTACCTAGTTTGTTAGCAGCATTTCGAATGGCCTGTACTTCGGCGTGTGCGGTTGGATCGTTATCACTGGTAACCCTGTTATTACCGACAGCTATTAATTCGCCGTCTTTCACAATTACCGCCCCAAAAGGTCCACCGCCGTTATCAATACTATCCGCTGCAATTTCAATTGCTTTCTTTAAGAATTCAGACGATTTAGTTTTCATCAGCTTCTAAATGTTCCTTTGTGAAAAAGTTCCTTTGGAAAATAATAATGTTTAAAACTCCTGTGGTGATAGCCGAATCGGCAATGTTGAAAACAGGACGGAAGAAAACAAAACGTTCTCCACCTTGCCAGGGTACCCACTCCGGGAAATGTCCTTCAATAAGCGGGAAGTATAACATATCAACCACACGGCCATGCAGGAAGCTTGAATAACCGCCAGCCTCCGGCAAAAATGTAGCCACCTTGCCATAACTGTCGGAGAAGATCATTCCGTAAACTGCACTATCAATAAGATTACCGGCAGCACCTGCAAATATTAAGGCGATACCCAAAACCAATCCGGTAGGAGCATTTCGTTTGCTTAAATAAAAAATATAATAGCCTATTCCGCCAATGGCGATCATTCGGAAAATGCTTAGAGTAATTTTTCCAAACTCACCACCAAACTCAAAGCCAAAGGCCATACCATTGTTTTCGATAAAATGAATTTTAAACCATTCGCCCAGAACATTATACTCCTGACCAATGTACATGGTAGTTTTAATCCACAATTTAAAAGCCTGATCAATAATTAAAATGACAACAATTATTAATATGGCCCACTTTGCTTTTGTCATACTTCTTTTTTAAAACAAAAAATGATTGGATTGTATAAACCCAATCATTTCTAATTTATTATAAGTTCTATTTACTATCTGTTATTTTTTGCATCAATAGATAGGGTTGCATGCGGCACTGCACGTAAACGCTCTTTTGAAATAAGCTTACCTGTTTCGCGGCAAATGCCGTAAGTTTTGTTCTCAATTCTGATAAGTGCTGACTGCAAATGCTGAATAAACTTCTGCTGACGCTGAGCTAACTTACCCGCCTCTTCTTTTGATAAAACAGAGGCACCTTCCTCCAACACCTTAAAGGTTGGCGAAGTATCCTGAATGTCGTTATCATCTGTATGAGAGATAGACGATTTCAATGTTTCGTAATCACTTCTGGCCTTCTCAAGTTTAAGCATAATAATGTCTCTAAACTCCTTAAGGTCTTCATCGGTATATCTTGTTTTATCTGTCATAAGTTCATTTTTTTCTTAAAGATAATAATTTTTTAATACGGTATATTAACTCACTTTAGATACTTTTAAGTATGTTTTAACATCGTCATCAAGATCAATTTCTTTCGCTTCATCGTCTGATGAATCTACCAATGTAATCTTAACTCCCAAGGTCTGAGCGCAAATATAATCAGCATGTGCATTAATCGCGTCATTAATCGCATCGTGTTTTTGAATCTCGATATCAATTTTATCAACAACCTCAAAGCCACTATCTTTTCGTAAATTCTGAATACGATTCACAAACTCGCGGGCAATACCTTCTGAACGCAGTTCATCGGTTAAATTAATATCTAAGGCAACGGTTAAGCTACCTTCATTTGATACCAACCAACCCGGAATATCTTCGGTTATAATCTCAACATCATCAATCGATAATAAATGACTTTCACCATCAACAAGTAATTGATAGCTGCCTTCTGCTTCTATTTTCTGAATATCTTCTTGTGTAAGCTGATTTATTGCCGCTGCGGCTAACTTCATTAGTTTTCCGAAACGACGACCCAATACCTTAAAGTTAGGCTTAATC
>JBFHES010000154.1:0-11359 GCA_041584015.1 Bacteroidales bacterium | reverse complement strand
TACAACACCATTGCTGAGTTATCTGAATGGAATAATTATGGATCGCGAACCAGATGGATATATCCGCTGGAACCAGACTTGAAGCCAACCAATGCATGGGCGAGCGATAACTCACCTCTGCAAGGACAAGCAATTAATCTTACGTTCAGAATAGACAACCTGGAGTGTACCACATCAGACAATACAACAGCAGATTTCTATCATATTTTTGGCACCGACACCACCTACATTGGCACCGAAGCAGTTGATGCCATATGCAGCACCTGTGCTGATTATGTATATCTGTACAATTTAGTTTATAATGATGTTGGCTGGCACAAAGTATTAATTGTTGTCGACCCGGATGATCTCATTTATGAAACAAATGAAGCCAATAATGAATTGATCATTTCATTCTACGTAGAACAAGCCATTGCTGATCTTAAAATATCAGATATTTCCTTTAGTGCTTACAATCCAAACATGGGCGACCTGATCAATTTCACGGCCACCATATGGAATAATGGAACCGCTGATGCGACAGATTTCTATGTAAGATTTTACATGGACAATGGTCAGATAGGTGATTCAATACTGGTACCATTGCTGCCAAGCGGCATTAACATGCTGGTAACATCAGATCCGTGGGAAGTAAGTGAATGCCCGCATGAGGTTGCGGCAACAGTGGATGAAGAGAACCTTATTCTGGAAACCAATGAATATAACAACTACACCGAGCGTGCTGTTGGCTATGATTTTAATCCTAGTCTGTGGCCGTATTACTGGTCCAGTTATATATCTGTATTAAATGGTACGCCAATCACATTAAAGTCAAGAATCTACAATGATGGTACACTCGATGCAGATACAGTTTATGTAACTTACCGCATAAAGGAAGTACTGCCAAATAATCAAGTAGTGTACACTGTTTTAGGCTATGATGGTGTTCCATTTATTCACCACGAAGGACACTCTCCATCGAGTTTAATAACCACATTTAATTATACCGGCGATTACGATGTAGAGATATATGCAGATCTGTATCCACCTGATAGCACACGCTATTGCGAAATAAGCGAAACGAACAACTGGGTTATTTTGCATGTACATGTTTATGGTGAAGACCCTGATCTGCAAGTTCTATCGCAGCATATTAGTCCAACCGAACTTAATCCGGATCCTGGTGAGTTAATTGATATTTACGGTTCATTCACCAACGAAGGAAATGTTCCGGCCGGACCGTTCTGGGTAAAATTCTATGCAAACTCGATAGAGTTGGGCGATTCGGTATTTGTGAGCGGACTTGCTGCGCATGAAGATTCAACTGTTGCATGTACCGAACAATTCTCATCAACCATGATAGGTACACATGTTATACGCGTTGAGGTTGATGCCAATCATATGGTTGTTGAAACCAACGAAATGAACAACATGGCCAGTAGGGCTATAATTGTAGGAGATGCACCGGATCACACATTCTCCGATGCTGGAGCTGGTATTTGGCTATCCGACACACTGCCTAATGTTGGCGATACAATTCTTATTAATCCAATAATTGAAAATAATGGTGGTGCAACTGGTACGGCAGATCTGAACCTATATTATACCTTCCTTGGTGTTAATTATCCTATTACAACTTTTAATTATACAGCCGCTCCTTACGACTCCACCGACATGCCATACCAATGGGTGGTTGAAGTTCCATACGGAAGAATATATGCAGAAATAACCAATGCTAATCCAGAGGAGTTTAACATCTTCAATAATCTTACATACATTGATTTTGGCTCTGCCATTGATCCGTTAAACATCCAACTGGATGCAAGCGACAACCTCATCTGCTTAGGCGATACGGTTAGTATTGTGGCAACTCCTCAAGGAGGCTTGGGCTCATACATCACCACATGGACCTCAAGTCCTGCAGGGTTTATAAGCACGGCAAGTTCCATTGAAGTAGCTCCAACAGAAACGACTAGCTATACTGTAACCGTTGACGATGGGTTCCATACCGCAAGTGCATCAACAACAATTCAGGTAATTGATCTTGCATTAGATCTGGGATCTGATTTAGTATTATGCGGTAATGATTCTGCCACACTTGACGCAGGAAACTTTGATACTTATTTATGGTCAACCGGAGCAACAACCCAATCAATTGTGGTTGATGATAATGGCACTTATTGGGTGGAGGTTGAAATGAGTAATTATGGATGCTCCGCCCGGGATACAGTTATCGTAAGTACTTTCCCTGGTATTCCTACCAGTACACAAGCAGTTACAATTTGCGAAGCGCCTTACCTAGCTACCTTAGATGCACCGGCACAATTTGCTGCTTACAATTGGTCAACAGGCGATCAATCGCAAAGTATTACCGTTGATGATTCAGGTGAATACTATGTAACAGTTTATGATCAAAATGGCTGTTCTGCAATTGACACCTTCCAAGTAGCCATGTACGACATGGATATTAACCTTGGACCGGATACAACCTTGTGCGATGGCAATTCACTATTGTTGGATGCCGGCTCCGGCTATGATTATTATCTATGGTCAAATTTTAACCAGTCGCAACAAATAACAGTAACCAATTCTGATTACTACTGGGTGGATGCATCAATAGGTGAATGCTTTTATCAGGATACCATTCAAGTAAGTTTTATCTCATCAATTGTAGTTGATCTTGGCACATCCGCCGATTTATGCGAAGGTGAAACCTTAACATTAGATCCGGGTGTTTTTGCCAGCTATCAATGGAATGATCAAAGCACCTTGCAAACCTTAACCGTCGACACCAGCGGATATTATTCGGTTACAGTTAGCGATCAATCTGGTTGCTCAGGTTCAGCAAGCATCACAGTGAACTTAATACCTGTTCAATATCTGAATATTAGCGATCAATTAATTTGTGAAGGAGATATCTTTTCGCATACAATTATTGGTGCTACCGATGTAGAATGGTCTACCGGTCTGCTTGATCCAACGATCCATATATCAGTAGCAGGTACCTATTCAGTGATTGCATACTATGGATCTTGTGCGGCACACGATACCTTCACGGTAACAATAGTAAGTATGCCTTTGGATCTTGGTCCGGACACCTCCATCTGCGAGGGAGCATCAATAACCATCGATGCCGGAGCTAACTTCCTATCCTATTTTTGGTCGAATGCCTCATCTGCCCAAAGCATTACGGTAAATGAAGGCGACACCTACTATGTAACTGTTACCGGAGCTAATCAATGTCAGGCAATGGATAGCATTACAATCTTGCTAAATTATGCGCCTATTGTTTCATTAGATACAACAAGCTTCCTTTGCGAGGGCAGCTTTACCACGCTTGATGCAGGTGTATTTAGCTCCTACATTTGGAATGACCAATCCACAGGACAAACACTCTCAACCAGTGCACCCGGAATTTTCTCCGTTACGGTTACAGATCAAAATGGCTGTACCAATTCGGGCAGCACCGAAATAATTGAGATACCGCTTCCAGATATCTATTTAGGTGCAGATACAAGTATTTGCGAAGGAGAACAATTACAGTTAGATGCCGGTAACTTTGCAAGCTATCTCTGGAGTACACAAGCAACAAGCCCAGTGATTACGGTTTCAACCGGAGCAAGCTACGGTGTTACAGTGAGTGATGGATTTGGATGTTCTGCCAGCGATGTAATTGATGTTACGGTTATTCCACTAGCTGTAGATTTGGGTGATGATATTTTCTTATGCCCGGCTTCATCTACTATTCTTGATGCAGGTATCTACCAATCGTATTTATGGTCTACCGGCAGCACCAGCCAAACCATAATGGTTAATCAGGCTGGTCTTTATTCGCTAACTGTTAGCTCTGCGGAGGGTTGCACTAATTCTGATTCGATTAATGTATATCAAGCCATAAATCCAGTGATTGATCTTGGGCCAGACATTGAAATCTGTGAAGGTGAATCAATAGAAATCTATTCGAATTACTTTGCTAGTTATGCCTGGAACACCGGATCAAGCAATCAGTCGATTATTGTTAGTCAAGCAGGTACGTACGCACTTACCGTCACAAACGAACATGGCTGTTCCAATAGTGACACAATAGATCTCCTTGTACATCAATTACCACTGGTTTCATTCAGTGGTTTAAACGGAAGCTATTGTACAAATAGTGATAATGTACTGTTAACGGGAACACCAACTGGAGGCACATTTACCGGTGCCGGAGTACTGAATTCTTACTTTGAGCCATACACCTTAAATCCTGGTTCCTATAACATCACCTATAATTATACCGATGCCAATGGATGCTTTGGATCAAGCATGCAAACTGCAATTGTCTATGATATCCCTAATGTGACCATTGTAGGACTTGATGCTGAATATTTTTCTGATGCACAAGCAGACACACTTCAAGGTTCACCAGTAGGTGGATTATTCTCCGGAGATGGAATGACATTGAATATTTTTGATCCGGTAAGTGCTGGTGTAGGTATTCATTACATCTCGTATACCTATACAGACACAAATGCCTGTAGCGATACTTACATAGCTTCAACACTTGTATCTACGGTATATGATATCTATGGATATTTAAAATATGACAATCAGTTAGAAGAACCTATTGGTAATACCGATGTTCTTCTGCTAGATGCCAACGGAAGTGTAATTGATACTGACGCCAACGATAATCTTGGTTACTTTGAATTTCTTGAGAAGCACAATGGTATTTATGGTTTAGACTTTACAAGCAGCACCGCACCAGGCGGACTTAATGCAACGGATGCCCTTAAAATCAGAAGGCATATTGTATATCTGGAACCATTAAGTGGGTTGAAACTTGAAGCAGCTGATGTAAATGCAAGTAGTTCTATTTCTTCTGCCGATGCGCTCCTTGTGCTTAGAAGAACGGTTGGCTTCATCGGTACATTCCCGGCCGGCGATTGGCTATTCGAACAACCGACAATAGAGATAGATAATGCAAACGTGAATCTGGTTGTGCATGGAATAAGCTATGGTGATGTTAATGCATCCTACACCCTTTCATCTGGAACTAAACAAGAGCAAGCCATTACCATGCTAGATAGGAGTAATAAACTTTTGATCAAGGCAAACAACCTGATTAAAATACCTGTTTACTTGCATGAAGCAACTGAGGCAGGAGCCGTAACATGCATTTTAAAATACCCATCGAACAGCCTAAGTATACAAACTGTAAATTGTACAGAAGAAGGCTATTTATTCAATGTTATTGGAAATGAAATCCGCATTGCTGTTGCTAATATCGATGGTATCGCTATTAACGAAAATGAGCCGCTCTTCGAAATTATAGCACAGGTTACCAATACGAACATTGACAATTCTGCATTTGAAGTTTCAAGCATGTCAGAAGTAGCTGACCGTTTTGGAGAAATAAATTTCAACGCAAAATTCAGCATTCCGGAATTAACCGCCAATACTTCAGAAATTGGTTTTGAGCTAGCATGCAATTACCCAAATCCATTTAAGCAAACAACAACATTTGCCTATACTATTCCTGAAGAAGCATTTGTAAAGCTAAGTATTGTCAACTTGCTTGGAGAAGAATTGGAGGTTCTCCAAAACACCATTAAATCAGCTGGTAGACATTCGCATGAGTATCATACCAAGCGATTAAGTGCCGGTATGTATTTCTATAAAATAGAAGTAGATGGTAAGTCGCAGGACTTCAATACGGTTGGATCAATGCAAATAATAAAATAAGGAGGATAAGAACTATGAAAAAGCTATTATTTGGAATACTGCTCTCTCTTGCAGTAATGGCAACAAGCTATTCACAAGCAGTCACCTTCAGAGCTGATTCGGTTTCAGCCGTGTCGGGTGATAGTGTTAGCGTACCCTTGTACATTAGCAACTTTAATAATCTTGGATCCCTTACACTTTACATTGATTACGACAATGCCGCGCTTACATGGGGCAGCGCTCAAAACTGGCAGTCAGGCATTGCTTCTGATTTGCCCCTTGCACACGCCAATGGCAATTCAGTAGCAATTTCGTGGGCGAATCAAAACGGACTTACCCTTAGCGATGGAATGTTAGTTGAGCTCCGCTTTAAATACCTTGGAGCAACATCCTTATTACAATTTAATGCCAACTGCGAAGTAACAGACACCAGCGGGATGCTATTACCAATAACTCCTGTTTACATTGATGGCTTGGTGTTACCAAAAATACAGATTACTGCAAGTGCATTTCCTGAAATTATTTGCTTTCAAGACTCTGCCACACTCTCTGTTGAAATCACCGGTGGATTTGGCAACGAGTCCTACCTTTGGGCCTCAGATCCTGCGGGATTCACTTCAACAGATGCAGCTCCACGCGTTTCTCCCGGATCTGCAACAAGCTACCTAGTGACGGTAACAGATGGAACAGATTCAGAATCAGCAACTGTTTTTCTTGATATTTATCCGGACATTCAACCCGGAGCTGTTTCTAACATGCTACCTATTGAGGGTGCCATTGACATTGATAAACCGATACCTTTTTCTTGGTTCCCAGGACTAAACGCCACAAGATATGATGTGTACATGTGGGAAGTAGGCCAACAACCAACAGGGCCAATACTTTCCAATGTTACAAGTATTAATAGCTCCTACAATCAAGGAATATCCTACGGAACAAACTATAACTGGCAGGTTTTTGCAAAGAATAGCTGCGCTTATGCCCCCGGACCTATTCAATCATTTACTACACGACATTTGCCTGATTTATCAGTAAGCAATGTTCAGTCACCTGCAACAATATATAGTGGACAAAGTCTGAGCATAAGCTGGCAGGTTTCTAATAATGGCTTGGGTGGTACGCTATCAAATCAATGGAAAGATGCGGTATATCTTTCCTTCGATACGATCAAAAGTTCTGATGATATTTACCTGGGACATATTGGAAACATTAGTGCACTTAACCCTGCAGAAAGCTATACAAGCACTGGTGAATTTACCATTCCATCTTCGCTGTTCGGAAATTATATCATTCTTGTACTTACCGATCAATATGGACAAATCACTGAAACCAATGAAAATAATAATATTGCCTTTGATGTTCTTTCAGCATCGCTGAGTATTTCCTTGCCACCAAAACCTGATTTGATTGTAACATCCTTAGGTGTACCAACAACCATTGTCTCCGGAAATAATGTGAACGTAAACTATGAAGTAAAAAACAATGGCTTTGCTAATGCACAAGGAAACAACCTAAATGGTTTTTGGGCTTACGACCAAAACTCAAGCTGTTACCTGAGCGAACACTATTGGTATGATGGAATCTACATATCTTCCGACTCGCTATTCTCTTTGAGCAACTCCTATTATTTAGGTGAAAGTTACATTGGCTTTAGGACATCGGAATTTGGCACAGTTGCAGACTGTAATAGCAATTGGAATAGTTTTCCTGATTATCTGATTGTAGATGCCGTTTATAATGAAATAAAAGAAGTTACAATACCGCACTACCTGCATGGCACACACTATATTTATGTACTTACAGACAGAACCCAACAAGTGGATGAATTAGTTAATACCAATAATCTAATGAGGAGTGCAGCCATTAACATTAATCTTAAACCTCCTCCAGATTTATTTGTGCAAAATATGTCGATACCTGCAGCAGCATTCTCGGGTGATGAACTCACCATGGACTGGACAGTAATAAACATAGGTGCAAATGCTCCTGTTGAAAGTTCCTGGAAAGATCGTGTTTACATCTCAACCCTTGACACCTTTAACCTTAACCTTGCAACACTGCTGGGCACAGAATATTACTTTAGTGGTACCTCCTTAACACCTGGAAGTACCTACATGCAAAATCTGGCCTTTAACCTGCCACAAGGAATTTCCGGTCAATATTATGTTTATGTACACACCGATTTTCAAAATGATGTGTTTGAATACACCTACGACAGTAACAACATTCGACGTTCGGTTAACCCAATAAGCGTAACTCTGGCACCTTATCCTGACTTGGTTATTGAAGATATAACAGTACCAAGTACGATGGAAGCCGGGCAAACCATTAATATTTCCTGGGCAGTTAAAAACGAAGGCATTATGGCTGCCAATGGCAACTGGACCGATCGAGTATTTGTAGCACCAACAAGTTATTGGAGTTACAATAATGCTACAACCTTGCTTACACAATCGCATACTGGATTACTCGATACGGGTAGTACTTATGATGTAAACACTCAAATGACCCTACCAACCAACTTATCAGGGTTAAACTATATTTATGTTTACACCGATGTAAACAACAATGTTTATGAATATTTATACGAAGGAAACAATGTAGCAAATGCCGGATCGTTTTACGATACCACCGGAACCGGAGGAACAACACCCGAAATCATTCCGATCTACATTGAACCCGATACTGTTTTTGCAGATATACAAACCATAGCATTTTCGGCACCTGCAAGTGCAAACTCAGGATCCAATATTAACATAAATTGGACTGTAAGAAATAGTGGACTGGCCGAAACTGACCGGTCATCCTGGCGAGACAAAGTTTATCTGAGCCCTGATACAATATGGGATGCTACAGATATTCAATTAAAGGACAGATCGCATTATGGAGTATTACAACCTGCGCAGGCCTATTCGGCAGCTGTGTCGGCAACAATTCCAAACGGTACACAAGGAGACTATTACCTGTTATTTTATGCGGATTATTTCCATGATGAAATTACTGACCTGGATTTTAGTAATAACAATACACACATAGCGCTACAAATAACCTTAACTCCACCTCCTGACTTACTGGTGCAAAGTATGACAGCAGTTTCTTCGGCCATTTCTGGCCAACAAATAACCGTACCCTACACTGTAACCAATCAGGGAACCGGATCAACAATATCAGGAATTTGGTGGGATCGCTTTTACATTAGCTCCACACCAGACCTAAACTCATGGTATACACAAATAGGTGGAGCAAAACACACCGGAATTTTATTACCAAACGAAAGCTATTCATCAACCGTGAACTTAAATATTCCAGGTTACATTTCGGGTAATTTTTACCTGATCCTTAAAACGGATAATACCAACGCAATTTTTGAGCACTTGAATGAAGACAATAATATATCATATCAACTCATAACCCTTACGCTTCCTTTACCGTCTGATCTCCTAATCACATCCTTGATTGTTCCGGACAGTATCAAACTTGGAGATGATGTGAGCATTAGTTATTCAATAAAAAATATTGGTCAAAATCCGGCAGCCGGTAACTTGCGCGATGCGTTCTACTTCTCTGAAGACAATGCATGGGATGGAGCACTGGATAAGTTGCTAGGCTTACGAACCCGAAATATCTATCTGCAACCCGGCGATTCAATCAACGATTTAATTCTGGATAAAGCAAGTGGAATTGTTCCAGGTGATTACTTTGGAATAGGAAAAACAAACTTACTAAACGCTATTAACGAGAGTAACTACGACAACAATATTAAATTAGCGGATGAAACTATAAACGTGGATATTGAAACCCTTGAACTCGATATCGTAAAAACTACTTCGCTTGACAATAATGACCTAAAATTTTACAAGGTAGAGGTTGGAGCTAATCTTGATTTGCTCCTTACGCTCACAAGTAACCTGAACAATGGTTTTAATGAGATTTATGTTGCCTATGATCGTGTGCCCGAATTATTTGATTTCGACTTCATCTTTGATTTTCCGCAAAGTACCAATCAACAAGTATTAATTCCTACAACCCAAGCAGGAACCTACTACGTACTTGTAAAAACCGACACCGAGTATTATGGTTTACAAACTGTGGACATTCTTGCGCAAGCACTACCTTTTAGCATTTTAAGCATCAACCCCGATACAGTGGGGCAAGGAGTTGTCTCCAGTAACCTGAAGGGTGCAGGATTTCAAAGTGGCACTGAATTTCGATTAACAAATGCGAGTAATGTTACGGTAGCAACTGCTGTTATTACCAATCTTGTTAATAGTATGAACGTATGGATACAATGGGATTTGGAGTCGGTTGAAGAGGGACACTACAATGTACTTGCAACAAATCCGGATAACAGCACTGCATCCGTACAAAATGGGTTGTATGTAGAAGAATCAACAGGATTTTTGGTTGATTACAATTATGCTGCACCTAACTTATTACGTGTTGGTGCAAACGGACTTTTCACCTTCTATTTTCAGAATGTGGGAAATATCGACATCCCATTCATCAAAGCAGACATTACTATTCCAAACTATTCGCAGGTACTTACGGTTCACAGTGGAGGGAATGTATACAAACGCAGTGAGTTTGGCGAGATGGCTGAACTTGAGATGCTCGACTATTTAGAAGTTGAAGGCTGGAAATATATACCACTTATCTCGAAGGACTTAAAACCAGGAGAACTGTTCTCTGTTCACATTATTGTTCGCGGCTTTAGTTCTGGCACCTTCCCAATGAGGGTTCGTGCAAATGGTTTTAGCAAAGATGACTTTATATTTACTCAACTGGTTTTATCTGAAACAATGAGACAATCCATGATTGGATCGCCGGAGCTATACGGAATAGAACAACTACCTGATGTGTTAGCCTTAGCTTCAAACTGCGAGGCTTGGCGAGATAGTATTCTCAATGTTTACTTCACTACAGCGTTCTTATCTCCGATGGATACTGTTGGTCTTAATATTGATTGCGCTTTGCTCGGAACACAAACCGGAGATATCATCCTGACTACAGGTTATGGAGGAGACTTTACCTATAGTCCGGGAGCAAGTCCGGGAATACTAAATCTACCAAGTACCAACTTCAATCCTGGTGACGACTACTTATGGGAAATTAATAAATATAGCGGTAATGCTGGTGCGGATCCCGGCTGGGATTTGATTCATACATCCGGCGCCTTAAGCATTACTGCAACCACAGTAAATCCATTTATTGTAAGAATTGCCAGTCTCGACTATTGGGGTGCTCCAAACTATCTTGGAGGATGGTATCCTGCGGTTGATAAATGCTGGCCGATTGTAATTGCCGATGGTGGCATCATTGGTTTCGATGCAGCCAAGTTTGTTATTGATCACAGCAGATTTACTTCATTTAATCAAACCTATGGAGGCATTTTCAGCTTGCAACTACAAGGCACTGATACCATTCTATTATGTTTCACTGCTTATATTCCGGGACCAGGAGAGTCAGGCATACCAGGTGCTCCGGGAGCTCCAGGTGAAAACGGAACGCCAGGTGGTGATGGAGGACCGGGTGACCCTCAAAACGGAATAGAACCAGGTGATGGAGGATCAGGTGGAGACGGTGGACCGGGCATTCCAAACTGGGGCATACTTCCTGGTGATGGAGGTGCTGGCGGAAACGGTGGAAACGGTAGTGATGGACAGAACGGTGGAAACGG
>JBFHES010000153.1:0-11373 GCA_041584015.1 Bacteroidales bacterium | reverse complement strand
AGATACAAAAGCGAAGACTGAGAAATCAGAATGCTGGAGGGCGTATTCATTGGTAACAGAGATTTACAAACCTAATCCAAAGCGGCTGAGGGATTGGATCTCTATACCCAAATCTACTGGATATGAATCGTTGCATACAACGGTAATGAGTAAACTCGGCAAATGGGTGGAGATTCAGATTCGTACCAAGCGCATGGATGAGATTGCTGAGAAAGGTTTTGCGGCTCACTGGAGGTATAAAGGAGGCCAGGGTGAGGAGGAGTTAGATAAACTGCTCAACGGTTTTCGTGAAGTTTTAGAACATCCGGATATGAATGTTGCCGATGTGATTGACGGTTTTAAAATGAACGTTTATTCCGACGAGGTTTTTGTATTTACACCCAAAGGTGATTTGAAAAAGTTACCTAAAGGATCAACAGTACTCGATTTTGCCTTCGAAATACATACCGATGTGGGCTCGAAATGCGTAGGAGCCAAAGTGAATAACAAAGTTGTTCCGCTTCGACATGAGTTGCGAAACGGCGATCAGATTGAGGTACAAACATCTAAGAATCAAAAACCGAAATCAGACTGGCTAAATTATGTTGTAACCTCTAAAGCAAAGATTAAAGTCAAACGGGTTATTGATGAAGAAAAATATAAGATAGCCGAAGATGGTAAAGAAATTGTTAAACGAAAGCTGAAAAACTGGAAATTCAATTTTGATGATTTAACCATAAATAAATTGCTCAAGCAGTATCGTTGTAAAACTGCCATTGATTTGTATTATCAGGTGGCAGTAGAGAAAATTAACATGCTTGAAATTAAGGCATTTCTTAGTGAGGAGAAGCCTGCAGCACCAGCAGTAAATGAACAAGAAGTGAAGGTGCATGGCACAGCTGCAAGCACGAGTTCAATTTCCTTTAACGATCCTAGTCTAAAAGGTATAAAATATAAATACGCCAAATGTTGCAAGCCAGTGAAGGGTGACGATGTGATTGGTTTTGTAACCCTTGCCGGAGAAATCTCAATTCACCGAAAAAGTTGCGGTAATGCAATTCGCATGTCTGAGCGATTTGGCTATCGGGAAATTGCAGTTAATTGGGGAGATTCTTCAGGAGAGCGTATATATACACTAAAACTAGTTGGTGAAGACCGCCTGGGGATTGTGAATGACGTTACCATGGTTGTAGCCAACGACGCCTATGCTAATTTACGTTCAATAATGGTTGATACAAAGGATAAGGAGTTTGAAGGGATTATAAAGGTGCTTATTAACGATGGTAAAAATGTCGATGTCCTCATTCAACGTTTATTAAAAATTAAGGGCCTTATTAAGGTACTGAAAATTGAAGCCAAATAATGGATTGGTATATATACGCAGCTGTGGTGGGTGTTGGTGTTTTTGCTGGCTATATCAATACATTGGCCGGATCAGGCTCTTTGCTCACCTTACCATTATTAATGTTTCTTGGTCTGCCGCCAGATGTGGCAAACGGAACCAATAGAATTGCGATCTTACTTCAAAACGTTGTTGGAGTAAATAGATTTGCTAAACAAAAAAAACTCGATTTAAAGCTTGATAAATGGTTGGCGTTTCCGGCCATAGTTGGTGCTATACTTGGTGCTCTTGTTGCCGTCGACATTAATGTTCTTCTCCTAAAGAAGGTGATTGGTGCTTTATTGATGGTGATGTTTTTTGTTATTCTGCTAAAGCCAGACATTTGGGTGAAACAACAAGCTGGCATTACACAAGCTAAACCCGGTTTCTGGCAAATACTCATCTTCTTTGGAATTGGCTTCTATGGCGGATTTATTCAAGCAGGAGTCGGATTTTTTCTTTTATCTGGTTTGGTGCTAGGAGCGGGGCTGGATTTGGTAAGAGCCAATGCCGTTAAAGTATTTATCGTTTTATGCTATACACCTTTAGCATTGCTTATATTCATATTAAACGATCAGGTTGATTTCAAGTGGGGACTTATATTAGCTTTGGGCAACATGATTGGTGCATTTCTGGCCACAAAAATGGCCGTAGAAAAAGGAAGCAACTTTGTACGAATTATCCTTTTGGTGGTTATTTTCTTTGCGGCTGTTCAGCTACTTGATATTTACGGAATCATCTTTAAATAAAATAATTAAGTATCTCAATTACTTGATTTCTATCTCGAAATTTCGTACCTTATCAAGGTGCGTCTAAAATCGGGAAAAATGAAAAAAACTGCAACAACAACAACATGGAAGATAAACATAAACCTTTGGGAAGAACAGTATCTTAATGATAGGCTTCAGCCGATCTTTGATAGGGTTGCTGATGAAATTGATGAAATGATTGGTAGTGAGCCAATTCTTGGTTATAAACCAATTGAACTTCATTTAGACTTCTTCCATGGGCCAACGCTTTATTGGCCTCTTAAAAAAGACTATTACAAGTTAGGTTTGCAAATAGATGAACAAGACTATGCTAAAGCTGTGATGCAATTCGCACATGTCATCACGCACCTTTATGTCGATCCACGAGTGAATAATTGGTTCATCGAATCAATCTGCCAATTAATGGGATATTATTTCATTGATAAGTTTGTTAGTCAGTATAATGGATATGAAATTCCTGTTGGTTTTGATGATTCCAGTGTAAGCTTCTCTGATTTTTATAATGAGCAAATTCGTAAGTTATATAGCGAGATTGACTTGGTTCAACATCAGCATTCGGCCAATTGGATCAAGCGAGAGGTGAAGAATCTTTCTTGTGATGAAAAGTGGGATACAGTGGTTAAGGACATGGTCGCATTGGAAATACTACCAGTTTTTAAGGAGCAAGCTGCTTGTTGGCAAATGATACCTTATATCGGAAAATCAACAAGTCCTGCGCCCCCAATCGATAAAGCCAACCTGTGGTCTAGTAACCGCGTTTGCCCGGATTTTGATAAGTTGAAGTCAATCGTTCCCTTAGAACTAAATGTCTACGTTAAGGAAATTCTACAAAGAATATGGGACTAGGCATTTAGTCCCTGCCTTGAACGTCAAATTTGTCAATATAACTTTGCTCTTCTTTATTTACATCTCTTACCTTAAACGGATTATTGCCCTTGAGCCAGTCTTCGTTATTCTTACTTGAACTGGCAATTAAAAATGAAGACTCAAAATTCCACTCGTAAGGATTAATGTCTTGTTGCTGTAAATAGGCACATGCGCCTTCATTTAAAAGCCTTCCTGCCCTTAGAGGGAATTCGTAGAGTAGTGGAAAGACATTTTTATTTTTTGGATCCTTAAATTCCGCATGACAACTTTCTTCACTTGAAGACAGAAATAATCGGCAGCCCATCGGTCTGGCATCATAAACCGCACATTTGTTATCAACAAGAAAAGGGCATTTAATTTTTCTATGGAGAAATTCAGCAGCATTCAGTTCAGATGTTACCTTATTTTTATTTTCAGCTTGCAGCTTAAAACTAGCTATTTCTTCACTGCTTTTGTTCTCCTTAATAAAGTTATTGAGGAAGATCGCTTCTTGAGGAAGTACCATAACCGATTGGTAGCAACACCATGAGCATCCCTTTTTACAATCCACGTTCTGGTCGCTTTCCCAGCATTGATCTGTAAACATGGTTAGGAAATCCTCAACATGTTTATATATTTTTGCTTGCATATCAAGAACTGCAGGAATTGTAATACCGTTCTTTAAAGCAGCGGAAGCAATACTGAAACCATCAGAATAGAATAGACTATCAAACTCTTCAAATTGCTTTTCTTCGTCTGTCAAAATATGTGTTTAAGGTAAAAGTAGTTTATTCAAATTCTTCGTCAAATAATTTGTCTTGTGCATCGAGTTCATCTTCCAGAAACTTCTCTGCTAAATTTACCAAATTCTCGATGAGTAGTCCATTTTCTGGTTTCGCATCAATCCAGTGAATATCATGATTTTCATAAAAGTCAGTTTCCAGTTCGCATGCAATAATACAGCGGGGTTCTTCCGTATGCACTACATAAATTAAGTCTGGATTGTCCTGTGAATTATCGGCAAGTAGAAATTTTGGTAAGCTCATTTTCGTAAATTAAATTATGGATAATAGATTGCTGGTAATTTACGAAATTCCTTTATCTCTATCACATTAGATTTATTATTGTTTGATAAAATTAAAGCAGCAACTCCATCGTAGATGGGTTTAGGATTAATGGTTTCTTTTTCAGTTTTTTGCACATTGGTGTGGTGCGTGTTGCTGCTTGCTTTTATTATTAATGTGTCACCTTTTTCAAATTCTTTGGTGCTCTTTGTAGTGAATATATTAAAAGGTATGGATTTATTTTCAACCCAGAACTCTGAGAATTGGATTTGATCAGAGTTACAGTTGGCAATAATTTTCAGTGAGTATTTAACACCACCTCCGCCATTTTTAGTTCCAGCTGTGAACTTTTGCTGTGTTCCATCAATAACTTCAACTGGTGCTCTGAAGAATAGAAAACAGAAGCAACATAGAATCATCATGTATTTCATTACTTAAAGTTTTATTATTCGTTTGGTGATGTGAGAATCCTCAAGTACAACTTTAAGCATATAGGTGCCCGGAGCTAGTGTGTTTAGGCTAATTGCGTGCAGTAGATGCCTGTTAACATCTTTTGCTTCGCGATACTTCAATCTACCAGAAGAATCGTAAATTTCGATAAACGCTTCTTGAGTTCCTCTTAAATATAAATCAAGGGTAACCTTATCAGTTATTGGATTCGGATAAATTGAAATACTAAAATCATAGTTTTGCACCGCTTCAATATTTTCAACCTGGCTAGGGGAGAATAGGTTCCCTTTCCATAGGCCTCTTCCGTACGATGCAGCATAAAGTTTCTGATTTCCATAATGCACTTCAAGTTCATTTACAGGAACGGCCGGCATACCTTCATTAAAAGCAATCCATTTATTATTTGTTGCCTGAATAGAGTCGTTGGAATAAAATACGCCAAGGTCTGATCCCACGTATATTGCATTGGTCACACTTCCTAATGTTTCCTTTTGGTAAATAATGGAATTCATACTTACATTTGGTAACAAACCACTAATATTCTCCCAGGTATCTCCATAATCTTCCGAAACAAATATTTTTTTGTCTGCTGAAAATCCGCTACAACTAACCCATAGTTTAGATTCAAGCGTATCGGCAACTGCTATACTTAGCACGATAACAGAATCCAAAGGTAAGCCTGCAGAGATGTTTGTCCATGTGATACCGGCATCTACAGTTCTGAACAAATATCCCTTCTTGGAGCAGTATATAACATCTGGATTGTCTGGTGCAACTTCAATTGTTTTTATAGTGGCTGTGCCCAATCCCCAGTTGCTAATCTTTTCCCAATTGGATCCGCCATTAGTGCTCTTCCAAATGTTTTGATATCCAGCATAAATTGTTTCATAATCAACAGGGTCCATTACAAACGGTGTAACCCACTCCGAGTTTTCACCAGAACCATCTATTTCGGCTTCTAAGCCAGATGAGAACGTTGTACCTCCATCAATCGTTTTGTGTAAACTTCCATTTTGAGTTGTTACATAGATTATATCGGGATTCTCCGGATGGATGATCGTTTCCATACCATCACCACCAAAAATATTTAGCCATAATCCGTTTCGTAAAAGATAGGTTCCATTATCTTGACTACCACCGGAAACCATATCTACTTCACTTTTGCTAAGACCTAATCTGTAGTATTCCGTTATGTGAATGCCATTTGAAAGATTCTGCCACACAGTTGGCAGTTCGTAGCAGTTTTGTTCTAGCTCAAGTGTGAAAAGATTGATACAGTTAATTACTGTGTCTATGTTTCCAATGCGAATGTTTTCGGTTTTAGACAGACCACCGTCGTTCGCCTGAAAGAAATCACCACTTAGCGGATGGAATGATGAGTAATGTTGATCTGCATGGAGGCTGCTTCCAAAGTTTGTTTGCCAGTAGGAGATGAAGCTCCAGCTTAGTCCGCCATCTTCCGATCCCCACATATTTATACCACCAGTATAAATTTTGTTTGGGTCAATTGGATCAATAGCCAGAGTAAGATCATAAGTTCCCTGACCACCCTCATCACTAGGCAAAAGCGGATTCTCAAAATAACCTCCATCGCTCCAGCCAAGGATGTTAGGTGCTTTGGCCGAAGCGGTAATGCCAATTGTATCTTTTGCGGCAACAACTGTCCAGCCTATTCCTGCGTCAATGGATTTGTACAGCGCATAGAATCCTCTGTTATTTGAGCATGTTAGCGCATAAAGTATTGAACTATCCGAAGGGGCAATGCACATTTCCGTGCGCAACACTTCATTTTGTGCAGGAATTGAAGTTGCTAATGTATCCCAGCTTGTGCCAAAATCTTCCGATTTTAAAATTTGATTTATTGAATTTGTTAATTCAATGTACACACCAGTTGCATATAATGTAGAGGCGCTATCATTGGCCATGTCAAAATCAATAAAAGCCTGATCGATGATCTTAACCCAGTTGTCACCTGCGTCAGATGACTTAAATATTCCACCTATTCCAACTGCAATCAGTTCGTTCCGGTTATTTGGGTTGATTTTAATTCCACGGATAAGGCTGCTGGCTTCATCCCATAATTGAAAGTTCAGACCGGTCGGTTCCCATGTAACTCCTCCATTGTGAGTTTTAAATACACCAATGCCATATTGTGAGTTAAATCCATTAGCTAAGCTTGAAAGCTTAAAATATTCGATGTCACCTGTTGCAATGTACATTGTGTCTGGTGCCAGCGGGTCTACTTCAATTGCACTTATACGTTGAATGGGTAGGTTATCTGTTATACAAATCCAGTTTTGTCCGTTGTCCATTGTTTTCCAAACTCCTCCAGACGAAGACCCTATCCATAATGTGTTTGTATCAGTAGGATGGAATTCTAAACAATTAATCCTGCCCATTCCAGTGGTCTGCAATTCATCAGAAGAACCTGGTACAGTTGCTGGAGAGTAGGAAACCCAGTCTGCATTTTGATCGGTTGCTTTTACTTCATGAAAAGATTTGTCCATTTTTAGCCACTCATTATAGGAGTGAAAAGCGTCTGGAAAATTTCCATGTGGGTAAAGTCTTGCGTCCCAAAACCATTCCCACCGTCTATATTGTTTTAATCCCTTAACTTGTCTGTTAGATCTTTCAGATAAGTATTTATCTACTGCTTTTTGGTAATCGTAAAAATTCAGTTCTGTGTTGGATTTTAGTGAATCGAGATAGGGAGATAAATCACCTTGTCCTGCAACAGCTATTGTTGAGATAATAAAAGTGCAGAGTAGAAAGGTGCGCAGGTGATGCATGTTAAAAATATTGATAGCCCTAAAAATATGACATTATGACTATAAACGCAAGTTACAGAGCTTATTTATTGATTAATTAACGCCACTGTATGAACAGCAACAATACCTGCTGTTTCGGTTCTTAATCTAGAATCTCCCAATGATACTGCACGGAAGTTTGCTGCATGTGCCAATTCAATTTCTGCCTGCGAAAAATCTCCCTCGGGGCCAATGCATATTAGAACAGGTTCGGTACTTTTATAAGTATCCTTTAGTAAAAGTTTTTGACTGTCGCTACAATGGGCAATAAGCTTATTCTGCGAAGTGTCTTTTTTAACAAAGTCCCGGAAACTTGTTAATTTATTAAGTTTGGGATGGTAAGCACTAATTGATTGTTTCATTGCAGCTTCAATCACTTTGTTCAATCTTTCGGGCTTAATAACCTTACGTTCAGAATTATCACAAACTATTGGTGTTATTTCATCTATACCTATCTCTGTAGCTTTCTCAAGAAACCACTCTAGCCTTTCAATGTTTTTGGTGGGGGCAATTGCAAGATGTAATTTATACTTACGTTGCTGGTAATCTTCCTGCTTATCTGTAATCTCAACTTTACAATGCTTCGGATGGTCATGTACGATTGTTGCTGTGTAAAAACCACCGCGGCCATCAACAAGATACAAGGTGTCGCCATTTTGTAGACGTAATACTCGAATACAGTGTTTAGATTCAGGTTCGCTTAACTGATAAAAATCGGCTTCAATGTCGGGAGTATAAAATATGTGCACAGAAAAGTTCTTTGAAGTTAATTATATCTGTTCTTTTTAATCAGATATACTTTTGACTCTTCTCTTCTTATAAGGCGACCAATGTTTTTTTGATGTGTAAGGATTAAAAGGGTAGCTATAAGTACCGAAAAGATTAGAAGAGAAGTTGTTGTAACCGGAAAAACAAAAATTATCAATATTGGAAATGTAATACCAGCTAATATTGAACTTAAAGAAACATATTTTGATATAAGTAGCACAATAATAAAGATACCAATACTTATGAGTGCTGCATAGGGATGCAAGGCAAATACAACTCCAAATAATGTGGCTACACCTTTACCACCGCGGAAACTTGCGAATATTGGAAAGATATGTCCGATGAAAGCAGCAATGCCAAGTAATAATTGAAAATTGATGAAAGGGTCGGTTCCTGGACTAAGCAAGGATAAGGTAAACGAGAGTCTTACAGCAAGGAAGCCTTTGAATACATCGAGAATAAAAACCGGTATTCCTGCCTTTTTTCCTAGCACACGAAAGGTGTTGGTTGCGCCAGCATTGCCGCTGCCATGCTCACGAACATCAATGCCATAGAATAGTTTTCCTATCCATACAGCTGTAGGTATTGATCCGATTAGGTAGGCTAAAACAATTAATATACTTTTGACTAAAAGCTCTTCCATTTATTGTTGTTTGCTGCAAAAATAAAAAATATTCTATCTTTTACTTGAACGGTTGGTCAGCTAAAATGTTGAATTGTTTGAATATATATACATGTAAAATGGAAGTTAGCATTATTAATCAGGGGGTTAAAGTATGTTTAAAGAACTTGTTCTCAAAAATCGATCAATTCGGAGATTCTACGAAGAAATAGAAATGCCATTAGATCTTATTAAAGACTTGGTTGAACTAACCAGGTACACGGCATCAGGACGAAATGCGCAGCCACTTAAATACAGAATAGTAAATAAATTAGAAGTAAATGATTCTGTGTTCAAGACACTTACCTGGGCTGGCTATTTAAAAGATTGGAATGGTCCTGTAATAGGTGAGCGGCCATCTTCATATATTATCATTTTGCACGATCTTAGTATTTCTAACAATTATTATTGCGATCATGGAATTGCTGCTCAAACAATTTTATTGGGTGCAACTGAGAAAGGATTTGGAGGATGTATGATTGCGGTATTTAACAAGCGAGAGCTAAGTACAATCCTTAATTTGCCAGAGCATTTAAACATCGTATTGGTAATTGCTTTGGGTAAGCCTAAGGAAGAAGTGGTTATCGATGATATGCTTGAAGGAGATGTTAAATACTGGAGAGATCAGAAGAAAGTTCATCATGTTCCTAAGCGAAGTTTAGAAGAGCTTATTGTATGAAAAAAGAGAGAGGCACTTGTCTGTTCTTAAACCTAATCCTAACCTAAATGAACAGCAGACAAATGCCTCTTATATATGTTATTAAATGGATGTTTTAGTTCTTTTCTTATAAGTAATTCTTATTCCATATTCACTAGCTACCGATTCTATTACAACTTTATCATCACCAGATTCTATTATTTCGAAGTTCTTGTCAATGGAAGCGCTTTTATTCCAGCGGTCGGTAAATGGACCATATGGACTTAGTATTATTGTTAAATGTGTATCCTGGCCATCATAGCCATTGTACCCTGGTCCACCTTGCGATCCTGCATTTCTCCAAATTTCATAATCAATATCCCACCCATAGTAAGCCATTCCGTATCCGTCCCACATTTCGCCTTCGTAATAAAGATTGTAAAAGCCAGGTTGAGAGTAATAAAATCTACCATATTCAAAATGTGCAGGAATGTCGCTTGTGCCTGCATCAAGGTAGCTAGGCGCATCGGTTTCCCATTGTAAAGATAAATAAGCATCACCTGGGCGGCCGTCATATCCTGTCTCAACATAACAGGAGCTTAGTATAAAAGGAGTGAGTGCAATAAAAAATATCAAGGTTTTGGTAGAGAATATATTTGCTTTCATGATTTCCAGTTTTTATTGGTTTCTAAAAAGGTAAACAACGCATTGTGTCCTTCCTTTTTCAATTCGTGTGCCAAAAAAAATAATTTTCGGGCCATGAAATATTTATAATTTGCAAACTCCAGTTATCTAGATATTTAGAATGTATGCAAAAATGAAATTTTAGAAGAAGTGAAATGAATCTATATATTAGTCGTCGCTAGTTTTTAATCTTAAATATATTTTACTCAATTTTATCAATTCAAAAATTAGTCATAATGTTTAAACGACTTACAAGATCAAGAAATAGAATATTTGCCGGCGTATGTGGTGGAATTGCAGAAACCTACGATCTCGATCCGACTCTCGTAAGAGTGATATATGTATTAGTTTCACTTTTCAGCATTGCTTTTCCTGGAATACTAGCTTATATCATTTTATGGATGATAATTCCAGAAGGTAACAATTACACCAGATATTAATGAAGATTACCTATATACTTGTAGAACCTGCAGTTCCAGAAAATATTGGAGCGGCAGCCAGAGCCATTAAAACGATGGGATTTGATTCGCTTTATTTGGTTAACCCCGGAAATCATTTAGCAGATAAGGCTCGTTGGCTTGCTCATGCGTCAAACGAAATTCTCGAGAATGCACATGTGTTTACTTCACTTACAGAAGCGGTTGTTGGCTTTGATTTTATTATTGGAACCACGGCCAAAAATAGATCGGGTTCGGGTGAATACATATCATCACGAAATCTAAATAGTTTTTTAAAAGAGAAAGGTGATTTGCTTCAATCAGTTGCTGTTGTTTTCGGAAGAGAGGAGAGTGGTCTAACAAATGCAGAACTTGATTTGTGTAATGTTGCAAGTTATGTACCGCTCAGTAATCCATATCCTTCAATAAACTTAGCACAGTCGGTAATGATTTACGCATATGCTTTATCTGAAAATGTAGAGAAGAATGCTGATGAAGCTGATAACGGTTCGTCCGATGCTTCGTTTCAAAAGCTTATAAGCAAGGCAGCTTATATGTTGCAGGATCTCGGCTTTAAAGATGACACTCTTATATATGGTAGAATAATGGAGCGCTTGGCCTTGTTAGGCGAAACAGATATTAATTTACTGCATTCGGTTTCGAGCAAATATATTGATAGCAACCAAACTAAAGAACAATAATCTTCTCAACCTTTTTTCGTTTTAGATGGCCTTTTATAATTTGGTGGGTATCTCGATTATCAGAATAACTTTTAATGCAATCTTTCACTAGTTCGGATTGGCCATTGAGCGTTGACAGATCGCAATAGCCAAATCCTTTATATTTCCCATTCTCAACGAGTACAATACTTCTTTCTTCATTATTTCGT
>JBFHES010000152.1:0-11496 GCA_041584015.1 Bacteroidales bacterium | reverse complement strand
TGTAATTAAAATGATTTTAGCAGGAGCCGACACCGTTCAAGTGGTTAGTACGCTTTACAAAAACAAAATTGAATACATTGGCACAATGCTAAAGGATGTAGAAGAATGGATGGACAAAAAAGGCTACGAAGACCTTAAGGGATTTCAGGGCAAGTTATCCAGAAAAAACACAACAGATCCTTATGCTTATAAGCGCTCACAATACATAGATATATTGATGAACTCTGAAAGTATATTTGAAAAATATCCAATGGTCTAATAAATCAGCCATTAGCTAGAAAGGGAATGCGATGCATTCCCTTTTTTTATATTAAAAAATCTTAAAGCACTGTTTGTTTAGAAAGATTCAATCTCAAATATTGCTAAATTTGTAACTATCAATATGAAAATTTAAATTATAAAGATATGATTACCGAAAAAATTGAAACCATTCTTAATCAGCAAATAAACAAAGAAGCATACTCATCAAACCTTTATCTAGCCATGGCATCATGGGCTGAGTCTGAAGGTTTCGAAGGCACTGCAACGTGGTTATACGATCAGGCTGAAGAAGAAAAAATGCACATGCTTAAGTTCATCCATTACGTTAATGGTCGTGGTGGTAAGGCAAAAATTAGTGCTATTGAAGAACCTCCATGCGAATTTGGTAATGTTCAAGATTTGTTCAAGCAAGTATTTGAACATGAACAATACATTTCTGCATCAATTAATGAAATAGTGGGTGCCTGCATGGACGAGCGTGACTTCACTACACACAATTGGATTCAGTGGTTTGTTACAGAACAAATTGAAGAAGAAGTGACCGTAAGTGGAATTCTTGACAAACTAAATCTATTGGATGGTAAAAGCCTTTATCATTTCGATCGCGATTTAATTGGTTCAAGAAACGAAGGTGGAGAGCCATTGTAATTATCAACGCAAAATACGTCTAAGCCGGAACTTATTTTTGTTCCGGTTTTTTTGTTTCATAAAATCGATCCTTGCTTGCTTGAGATTACCACTATAAGCGCAAAACTATTACTTTTGCGTGAAACACATCTTCATGGCACTAAATTACATTTGGATCTTCTTCTTTATTGTCGCATTCATAATTGCTCTTGTAAAATTAATCTTCTTTGGCGACACCGAGATATTTTCAACCATTATAGACTCTACCTTTGCTAATGCGAAAACAGGATTCGAAATATCACTGTATTTAACGGGGGTACTCACTCTTTGGTTAGGCCTCATGAATGTGGGAGAAAAAGGCGGCGTTATTCGAATTTTCTCAAGACTAATTGGTCCGTTCTTTCAAAAGTTATTTCCTGAACTGCCCAAAGATCACCCGGCAACTGGTTCTATTGTTATGAATATGGCAGCCAACATGCTTGGTCTGGACAATGCTGCTACTCCCATTGGTTTAAAAGCTATGAAACAGTTGCAAGAAGTGAACCCCAAAAAGGACACCGCATCGAATGCCCAGATCATGTTTCTGGTGCTGAATACTTCCGGGCTTACACTTATTCCGATTTCAATAATGGTGTATCGTGCACAAATGGGAGCCATCAATCCTGCAGATATATTCATCCCAATATTACTCGCCACATTTTTTTCAACCATTGCCGGACTAATCAGTGTTGCAATTTATCAACGAATCAACCTCTTTGACAAAACCATTATGGCTTATCTAGGCGGATTAACCGCCGTAGTCATTGGAATTATTTGGTATTTCACAAGTCTTCCGCGAGAGTCTATTGCAGTAATATCGCGTGTTGTAAGTCATGTAATATTGTTCAGCATTATTTCAAGTTTCATTATTTTGGCGGTGCGTAAACGAATAAATGTTTACGAAGCATTTATCGACGGAGCGAAAGATGGTTTTAATGTAGCCATTAAGATCATTCCTTACTTAATTGCCATTCTTGTTGCGGTTGGGGTTTTTAGAGCTTCAGGCGCCATGGATTATCTGATTGATGCGCTCAGCTTTATTTTTGCAAGTATTGGTGTGAATACCGACTTTATAGAAGCCTTGCCAACCGCTTTAATGAAGCCATTAAGTGGCAGCGGCGCGCGAGGTATGATGCTTGAAGTGATGGATGTGCATGGTGCTGATTCCTTTGTGGGGAAGATTGCTTCAACTGTGCAAGGAGCTACCGACACGACCTTTTATATTATTGCTGTTTATTTTGGTTCGGTGGGAATTAAGAAAACAAGATATGCTGTTACCTGTGGACTTATTGCAGATTTTGCAGGTATTATAGCCGCCATATTTATTGGATATTTATTCTTTCACTAAACAGATTTTCAAGCGTGTCAAATTCGTCCATACTGCTTTCGACAGCATACTTTCCTCCTATTGAGTATTTTAGTGCAATAATTGCTACTCCTAAAGTTCTCATAGAAAAATATGAAAACTTCCAGAAGCAATCCTATCGGAATCGCTGCCAAATTTTCGGAGCAAATGGAAAGCAAACCTTATCTATTCCTATAAAAAAAGGTGCCAATAAAAAATGCCCGATTGCTAACATAGCAATTGATTATGATGAACCCTGGCAAAAGAATCACTTCAAATCTATTGAATCGGCTTACCGTTCATCACCATTTTTTGAATACTATATTGATGATTTACTTTTCGTTTTTGAAGAAAAAAGTGAGATGCTTTTTGATCTGAATCATCGGATACTTTCTACCTGCATTGAACTTTTAGAGCTTGATGCAACTATTCAAACCAGCAGTGATTTCATTCCCATTGATCCTGATAATACAAATGATTATCGATACACGATTCATCCCAAAAAGCAGCTTGCCAGTGGACTAAGACCAACGAACTATTACATGCAGGTATTTAACGACAAACACGGCTTTATACCTCAATTAAGCATTCTTGATCTTATTTTTAATGAAGGCCCAAATGCGAGGAACCTCTTGTAAACATCTTCTTACAAATTACTAAAAAACCTAAAATAAGAAAGCCAGCCCACATTACATGAACTGGCTTTCGAGAGCATATATAGTCTATCTAACTAATATTTTTCCATGGTAATTTTGCTTATTACCTAATAACTGTATTACGTAAATACCCTTTGCCTGATTGCTTATATCTATTGACTTCGAGAATTCTTTGGCAGCAGTTTGAGCAACTTGCTCCTCATAGACCAACTGCCCCTGAATATTTCTAATCTGAAGTTTCAAATCACTGTCTACATTTAAAGCAAACTCCAGTTTAAAGGTTCCATTATTAGGATTAGGCATTACATGCATTTCCATATGGCCATCCAGCGTACTAATTCCGTTTGGATCGGTAATTATGATATTGGTTGTTTCGGTATCTGCACTAAAGGCGTTATTAACAGTAAAACTTACAGCATAACTCCCTGCCTGCGTGTAGGTATGAACCGGATGCTGCTCAGTAGAGGTAGCTCCATCGCCAAATTCCCAATACCAGGAAGTTGGATTACCAATCGAGATATCGGTAAAAATAATGGTAAATGGGTTAGCCGGACTACTTTGGTATGAGAAGGCCGCAACAGTAGTACCTGTTCCAGAAACACTAACTACCATCGATACGCTATCCACACAATTCTGTCCAAGAATTAATAATACCACATCATACAAGCCAGTGCTCGCATATAAGTGAGTAGGATGTTGATCCATTGATGTAGCACCATCGCCAAAATCCCAGAACCAGCTATATGGCCATCCTGTCGAAAGATCAACAAAATTCATAAGCATTGGCGAAACGGAATCGGAGTAGGCTGTAAAGTCTGCATTACAACCACCTGCAGTACCAAGATTTATAAGCATGGTAAATGAATTCGTACAGTTGGCCGCAGTTATTGTTAATGTAACCGTGTAATTTCCTGTTTGTGTATAGGTGTGTATTGGGTTTTGATCTGTTGATGTTGTTCCATCGCCAAAGTCCCACATCCATGATGTTGGATTACCAGTTGACAAATCGGTAAATGCAACCATCAAAGGATTAAATACTGTTGGGTTATAAGTGAACAAGGCTGCGCAGTTAACCACATTTGAAGTAATAACTGTTTGTGTTGCTGCACTGCTACAATTCGGACCACTAATTTCTAAGGTAACAACATAGCTTCCGGCCACTGTGTAAATATGTGTCGGCTGCTGATCTGTTGATGTTGTTCCATCACCAAAATCCCAGAACCATGATGTTGGATTACCGGTAGAGTAGTCTAGGAAATAAACAATTGTACTCGTCATTGTATCCGGATACCACGCAAAATCAGCAACACAAGACTGACTGCCAACAATAACAACACTTGTATAAGTACTCTGACAAGTAAAATTGGAAATTGTGAGTGTTACAGTATATGTTCCAGGCTGCGCATAAGTGTGCATTGGATGCTGTAAACTTGATCCGGTACCATCACCAAAACTCCAGCTCCAGGATGTTGGATTACCGGTTGATTGATCTAAGAAACCAATCATTAACGGATCTGCTGGTGTGGCACTTGAACTAAACATTGCATTACAGTTGCCTTGACCGTACACCTGAACCACACCTGTATAAACATCGCTACAATTTGCACCACTAATAGTTAGAACTACTACGTATGTGCCATTCGCCGCAAAAGCATGTACAGGATTTTGTGCTGTTGATGTTGTTCCGTCACCGAAATCCCAGCTCCAGGAAGTTGGGTTGCCAGTTGATTGATCAACAAATTGATAAGAATTTACGGCATTAGAGTCCGGATAGCTTACAAAATAGGCACTACAAGGTTGTGGTCCGGCAGCAACCATTGATGTTGTTGTGCTACTACAGTTCGATCCTGAAACAGCTAATACAACAGTGTAATTGCCTGCCTGCGCATAGGTATGAACGGGGTTTTGATCCGTTGATGTTGTTCCATCACCAAAGTCCCAGAACCATGAAGTTGGATTACCCAATGATGCATCCTGAAAGGCAATTATTAAATCATTTGCCGGAGTAGAAGAATAAGTGAATATAGCTGCACATGCTGCTGTGTCAAATGGCTCAACAAGTAATGATGTCGTATCAGTACAATTTGGTCCAAGAATAACCAATGTTACTACATACTGTCCCATTTGAGCATAAGTATGAACCGGGTTTTGAACCGTTGATCCGTTGCCATCGCCAAAGTCCCAATACCATGAGGTAGGGTTTCCGCTTGAAACATCGTAGAAATAAAGCATACCCGGGGTCATTGATGAATCGGGCATTGCATAAAAATCAGCATTACAAGCACCTGCACCTACCATGATAGTAGAGATACTTGTACTAGAGCAATTAACGCCACTAATTGTTAAGGTAACCACATAATTTCCAGGACTTGTATAAAAATGAGTAGGGTTTTGGTCCGTTGACGTACTTCCATCTCCAAAATCCCAAATCCAGGAAGTTGGGTTACCAGTTGACACATCGGTAAACTGATAAATCATGTTATTCATAACAGATGGAGAAGCGTTAAACATAGCATTACATGCACCTGGGTTAGTTACCTGAACTATGGAGGTAAAAGTGCTGCTGCAATTAGTTCCGCTTATTGTAAGTGTTACCGGGTACGATCCTGGTTGCGGGTAAACATGACTTGGGTTTTGCAAACTTGAAGCAGTTCCATCGCCAAAGTCCCACATCCACGAAGTTGGATTACCTGTTGAAATATCAACAAAGACATAACTACCAATGGCATTGGAATCCTGATAAGCATAAAAATCTGCCTGACAAGGAAGTGCTCCTGTACAAATGCTAAAATCGACAACAAAAGGCGGCATGGCAACTGTTTGCATTTGTGTGTTTCCAGCGCAATCGATGGTGCTCACAAAAACTGGGGTACCTGGCGCTAAATTCGGAATGCTTGTAAGATAAACACCATTAGCATTGGTTAGTACTGTTTGCGAAAAGTAAAATCCCGGATTTGTCAAACTATCGCCAAAGGCCATAATCAGCACCTCATGGTTGGGTACAGGAGCCGATGTTGATGCATCGCTAACAGTTCCGGTAACATTGACCATTTGTCCCAACGATAGCATCGTAGACAACAGGAACAAACTCAAAAATAATTGTAGTTTTTTCATAATTCTGTTCATTTAGGTTTATTAATTTTAAAGTTCAAATTCTATTCTAATCAGGAAGGTGGCTATATATGGTACCTTAAAGCATCACCTTACCTTGCTTTATCATTTTACTATTACTATTTTTCTAACTGATGTATATGTGCCCGTGTCAAACTGCAAATAATATTGTCCGCTGTTAAAAGTTGCCAGATCGACCTCCAGTTGACGCTTCGTATGAACTTGAATCTCTTTGAGCAGTGCACCATTGGCATTATACAAGCGCACTATTCCACTAAAGGCTTCTTCTCCGAAATCCATCCGCACAAATGTGTTTGCTGGTTGCGGGTAAAATTTAAATGAATGATCAGCAATTAATTCCACCGATAGCACAGTTCCTTCGTTCAATATAAAACGAAGGGCCTCCATGTTTTCGACTGTTTCATTCAATACAATCGGCACCCTGTTGCTGCTTAAACCTGCCTTCTCCAGCTGAATATAAAAGGTCCCGTATGGGATTGATGTAAACTCGAACCTGCCATCCATATCCGTAAATACATAGTCAATCACTTGCATGCTATCATTAAACAGATACAGCAGAATGGATGCAGCAGCATCATTACTTTTAAAATCTTCTGCAAATGACTCATAAAACTCCGGCAGATAACTTGGATCATTTCCGACCACTACACTGCCTGAAATATTGCCATTACCTGAGCTAATCATTTCTTTTGACTTAAGCGTGATATCAATGCCGTATGTATAATTGCGAACGACAATTGGCGACACGGCATTCCAGTTGTGATTGTTTCCCGAATAAACAGGAACATCATTGACAAACGGATCCGGCACTATTTGCACTAAATAATCATGTGATAACAAACCATCGAATCGGAAAGTGCCAAAACTGAGTTCAACTTTCTGTGTTGGATAAAAGAGCTCATTTTGCTTTTCATAAAGCAAAGCCAGTCCGTTTGATAATTCCAAGCTATCACTATCGTAAGCTTTTCCTTCCAGTGAGATGACCTGCAAACTATCTATCCCACTATATCCACCAGAACTGTAATTACCAAGCGATGGATAGCTAGAATCATAGGAAGCTGCACCTGTGAAATACGTATTCTCTGATGCATCCCAAATCAACCACTTAATCGATTCATTCTCGCTAAATCCAGATTGGTTTCCACCGGCAGGAGTTGCTCCGGAAAGCACAAACGACAGATCATTCTCTCGCCAAACAGCGTATCCACCACAGCTCATTATTCCAGACGAATCGAAAAATGCTCCGATAAAATCGTTACGTTCCAACGCTATTCCGTAAATTTCTATCTTTGCAACTGTATCAATTTGGATTGAATGACCTTGCGTAGCAGTGCGTAAAGTCCAATCAGGCAGCAAGCTAAAATCCACAAACGATTGAAAACTTGCCGAACACAAGTTCGAATCCATTACCGTTAAATAATGCAATCCATAGCTTGCATTCTGAACCACCGCACTTTGCCCACCAGAACTCCATTGATAAGTATACGTTCCAGAACCTCCACTAACATTAGCAAGCAACACACCTCCACTGTCAGACACCGGGTCTACGCCAACTGTTGTGAAATCACAGCTAAGAGGGGCCGGCTCATTAATCACAAATGTGGATTCGGAAGTTGTTCCATTTCCATATACCATAACACTGTATGTTCCGGCACTCAAATTTTGAATGGCCAACGCACTATCGCCGGTTGACCAAACCACAGAATAGAAGAAAGCACCGGATATATTACTAATGGATGCTGAACCATTTGAACCTCCATTACAACTTACATCCACAAGTTCCAAATCATAGGTAACTGCTGTAAAATTTGAATCAAGGTAAAATGTTTTAACTGCTGAAAGACCAATAAAATCGGTTACTGTCACCATATAGATATTCGGACATAAATTAAATATGGCATCGGCTGTATCACCCGTATTCCATTCAAACTCATAAGGCGGTGTTCCATTATTAACAAATAGCTCAATTGATCCATTGCATAAGGCTGGTGCAGTTGGATAGGTAATAATTTCGGTAATGATCACATTCAAGACAGACTTCGACTTAGCATCAGACTTTGATTGTGCAAGACCGGTAAAACCAATTAAGATTAGCAATACAACAAATAAATATTTTTGATTATTCATGCTCATGACTCAATATTAAAAGTTCATTCCGAGGCCAACTTTCACACCTGCCTGGTTCATTTTCCGGTTGATACTTTGCTGCTCATATAATACCGTCATCCCTTTTCTATAGTACAAATCACCAAATAAGAAGAATCCATGTGTGAACGGATAGCGCAGTTCCAAACCAACATACACATCGAGATTTACGGCCGCAAAATGATCTTTCTTCATTGGATGAATTTCACTCAGCTGGCGACCATACAAACTTGCCCCACTTTGTTTCTGAAGAAATCCTCCGATAATTCCGGTTTTAGCTAATACCTGTACCTTTTGAACTTGCATAGAGTAGGCAAAAATTAATGGAATTTCCACATACGAGAAGCTGTTACTAAAAACAGTATCATTATTAAATTCCAAGGTATCATGCGTATACTCAAGCAATGAATCTTTGTGCTGGGTGATAATTTCGCTGGTCAAATGATTCAAAGTAGTGTCCATTCCCGATATGGAATAATAAGTATCAACAGTATCAATTGTTGTCACCGGAGTAAAGCTATATGTGTAACTCGAATCCTTTGTGGCGTAAATACCGGATAACAAACTATTCTCCTCCCAGTTAATTTGTAGGTAGCTCACACCCGTTTGCAATGACCATCTTTTAAACGACCTTTCAAGACGCAGCCCATATTCATTACCTGCTACTTTCGCAGTTGCATTGTCAATGGCCTGTGCATTTCCGATTAATTCAACATTGCTAGTGGTGTAGTTAAACGTAGGCTGCACATTGGCTGCATAAATCGAAACTGCCCATGCTGCCCGATGAAAATCCGACGAAAAATCGTCCCACGTGCTCATCATTATAAGGTCTCCACTCTCCACCCCATCCAACTGACTATATGATCGACCTTGCATGAATGGCGCAGCAGACATGCTCTCACTATACATTTCACTTGAACTTAGCGCCGCACCGTGCTCTATTCTCGCCTCCTGGCTACTGGAGAAACCACCTGTATTTATAGTATTAATTTGGTCATTGGTTTCAGCATTAACAACTGAGGATATTCGCTCAGATAATTTATCATTGTGTTCTTCCGATGCCTTAGAGTCCATCTGTTGCACACTATTACTAACTAGCTTTTCATTAACTGTTTCAGAAGCTGACTGCTTTTGAGTTCTATGCTTGTTGACCTTTGCTGCGGTTCTATCTTCAATATTTTGAGTTTTAGCTTCTATTGACTCCTTGTAAGCTCTAGTCGGTATTTTAGGATATGTAGTTTCTATTAATTCAGCGCTTGAAGTATTTACCAATTGATTATTTTCAATGCTTGCAGTTTGAATTGCGGCAACAGATTTTGTTTCCAATTCAAGGGTAGGTTCTATGATATTAGTTATGGGTTCATTAATATGTTCTTCCGGAGAATTTAGAATAGATTTTTCATTTAGATTATTGTCGCTGGCATAAACAACGCCGAGTTGTGAATTTGGAAGTCGGTTTTGCGAATAAACCAAAACTGACACTGACATAAGTGCCAAAATTACGAATTCAACAAGCACCTTAACCCAGAGCTTCAGCCACACACGTGCAACCAGTCCGACCGATGAGCCTGCCACTATGCTAGCGCCCAATTCGGCAGGTGGAGTGAGCTCCAAACCGCCCAGTTCCTCTGCGAATAAATCGCCTATATATTCAATATCATCTTTCATAATCTATATCTTATTTATGAGCCTCACCAACCGCGTGGTGCAACTCATCTTTGTCGTAGCATTCTGATGTGCAACTTAATTTGTAAAGTTTTGATTGAAGCATTTTCTTGCTTTTGAATAATTGAGATTTGCTGGTCCCAACCGAAATATTGAGCATTTCGGCTATTGCTTTGTGTCCATATTTCTCGAAATAGAACAGGTTAAACACAACACGATATCCCTCTGGTAATTGCAGCAAAACATCCAGCAAAACCTCTTTAGAGAATCCTGCATTTAGAATAAGTTCCTTAACCGTTGCTGGATCTTCGCTTTCCTGTTCATCCTTTAAATTGTCCAATAAGCTATCGTCGCTAAAAAAGATGCCTTTGTTTTTTGACCGTAGAAACTTAAGCGCATCATTAACAAAAATGCGACTCATCCATGCTTGAAAGGAACCACCTTCCTCGTATGCTTTTATTTTTGTAAAAACTTTTATGAATGCATCATGAAGGATATCCTCGGCATCACTTTTATTCTTAGAATAACGCAGACATAGCGCAAACAGCGAAGGAGCATAAAGCTCATACAATCGGCTCTGTGCTTTCTTATCACCTTTTTTACAGGCTGCTATTATTTTTGCTAATTCTTTCAATTCTAACTTATCTAAACGAAATCTTTTACAGATTTTAAATTTACTGCTTTGGAATAGACAAACCTAAGCAACATGCTTCTACTGTTAAATCCAAAAAGTAAGAAAGGTTGCCTGATTATATCGAAAGAATTTCAATAAATGATAATAACATCACATGCAAAGTGCAAAAAACACGAAACGATGTTAAGCCTGAACTCCTGAAAAAATGATACAACAGAAATTTACACAAATAGCTTTGCAGCTTTTGCTGAATGATGCATCAATAGAATATGTAATGAAAAGGAAATCTATTCCTGTGCAATTGGATCATCCGTTTTAACTACAGCTTCTTCTGCAGCAATAACGTCAGCTCTTTCCTTAATTCCATTCTTGATAAGAGCGTATGCCATAATCACACTCGATATGATGATTGTAAAAAGCAGGATTCCCGAGTCGAACTCTGCTATATGATACATTTCCGGAATATTAAAAAACAAGAGGATGGTAATTAATCCACGAGGAGCCACAAGCACTTGTGGAAAGATATTTTTACGAACAATTAGTTTTAATACCAATAAGCGAACACCATAAAGGATTGCCAATATGATTAAGCTCATGACTACAACATTAATGTTTACCAGAGAACTTAGAACGATGGTCATTCCGAAAACAACGAAAAAGAATGTTCGAATAACAAAAGATGTTTCAAGAGTAATTACATGAAAATTATTGTAGATGACTTTCAGGGCTTTAGGATCGATCATCTTACTTAACTTCCCTTTAAAAAAGATGTGTCGGTTATTTAGGATAAGTCCAAAAATAAGAATCATAATGAGCGACGAGAATTCCAGCATTTTGCCAATCTCGTAGATTAATACCAAAACGGCAATTAACAAAAACAGCTTCACCTGCGATTGTAATTTCTGAAAAAGGAAAATTAGCAAATAGCTAATCCCCACTGAAACAACAATGGTGATTAGTACATTAAATAGTATTGCAAAACTTATTTCACC
>JBFHES010000151.1:0-11512 GCA_041584015.1 Bacteroidales bacterium | reverse complement strand
ATTGAAGATGCCAGCAAGCGCCTGGTAAATGCTGCTGGTAATTTTTACATTAACGACAAACCAACAGGCGCAGTTGTAGCACAGCAGCCTTTCGGCGGTTCACGAGGTTCAGGAACCAACGACAAAGCCGGATCGGAATTAAACCTCTTACGCTGGGTTTCACCAAGAACTATTAAGGAGTGCTTCCTTCCGGCAGAAGATTACACCTATCCATTCCTCGAAAAACCAAAATGTACATCGCATGAATAAATAAAAAGCGCAGCTGAGGCTGCGCTTTTTTATTTAGATATTAGATGTTAGATAAAAAAATCAAGACTTGTGCTATATCTGTCAATCTTTCATAGTGCTGCTTGCAGAAGGCCTTCTTTCTAAACTCTAGTTCTAGATTATAAAAGCTCAAATAATCTAATATCTTTCATCTAACATCTAACATCTCTTTCTTATCTTTGCAGCAATGAAACGTCAGTGGATATTAAAAATAATCGGTCCTATTACCAAGAACAAATACTTGCTAACGCTTGCTATATTTCTTGTCTGGGTAATATTCTTCGACCGCGATAGTATCCTCGACCGCATTGGCTCCATCCGAACTTTAAACGAATTAAAGGCAGAAAAAGAGCAGTACGAAAATCAGCTTAAAGCAGATAAGGAAAGCCTTGACAAACTTAACAACAAAGATTTTCTTGAGAAATACGCCCGCGAAGAACATCTCATGAAAAAAGACAATGAGGATATTTTCGTAATCATCGAAGACTAGCCAATCTTCCATTGATAACTTCTTTCTGTTTACATATTCATCTTAATTGCTAACTGCTTACTGTTATTGATCACTGTTCACTGATTACTGCCAAATGATTGCTGTCATTATCATTTTTACAACACATTTGATTTCCTTAATAGTATAATTCCTAATTTAGCGCCAAATTTAGAATAGCGAAATGGCACAAAAACCAAGCATACCAAAAGGGACAAGAGATTTCACACCGATTGAGACCAATCGTAGAAATTATATTTTCGATACCATTAAAAGTATCTTCAAGCTTTTTGGCTACGAACCCATCGAAACCCCTGCTATGGAAAACCTTTCTACGCTCATGGGCAAATATGGCGAAGAGGGTGACAAGTTATTATTCAAGATTTTGAACTCAGGTGATTTTCTTAAAAAAGCCAAAGAAGAAACATTGCTTGCCAAAGATTCAACCAAAGCAGCCATTGAAATTAGTGAGAAAGGATTGCGCTATGACCTTACCGTACCGTTTGCACGTTTTGTTGTTCAAAACAGGAATGAACTCACCTTCCCGTTTAAGCGATTTCAGATCCAACCCGTTTGGCGGGCAGACCGTCCACAAAAAGGAAGATATCGTGAATTCTATCAGTGCGACGTGGATGTGATTGGCAGCAACTCCTTGTTAAACGAGTTGGAATTGATTCAAATCATCGATCAGGTTTTCGAACAGCTTAAAGTTTCGGTAACCACCAAAATCAACAATAGAAAAATCCTTAGTGGAATTGCCGAAATTATTGGCTTCCCAGAGAAAATAATAGATATTACTGTTGCCATCGATAAGCTTGATAAAATTGGGCTTGATAAAGTAAATGAAGAACTGCTTTCAAAAGAACTTCCCCAATCGGCTGTTGACATGTTGCAGCCAATTATCAAACTAAGTGGAAGCAACGAGGAAAAAATTGCGGAACTAAAACAAGTTCTCGCTGCATCAGAGATTGGGTTGAAAGGTATTGAGGAAATGGAAACCATTTTCAATTATCTTAAAACAATAAATGTTGCATGCGAAGTTGAGCTGGATCTTACACTAGCGCGCGGACTAAACTATTACACTGGTGCTATTTTCGAGGTAAAAGCTAATGATGTTGCCATTGGCAGCATTTGTGGTGGAGGCCGTTACGACGACCTTACAGGTATATTTGGTTTAAAAGATGTGTCAGGTGTAGGCATCTCTTTTGGTGCTGACAGAATCTATGATGTAATGTCACAACTAGACCTATTCCCGGCTGGTAGTTTAAAAAGCAGCGAGGTGCTGTTTGTGAACTTTGGCGCTAAAGAAGAAGCTTATTGTTTGCCTTTATTAGCAAAACTCAGAGCAGCTGGAATCAAGTCGGAGATGTACCCTGAATCTGCAAAAATGAAGAAGCAGATGACCTATGCCAACAATAAGAACATCTCTTATGTAATTTTGGTTGGCGAAAGCGAAATGCAAGAGAACATGCTTACCGTAAAGAACATGGAAACCGGCGAGCAAAATAAAACAAGCGTAGAAGAACTTATTACAAACCTTAAAAAATAGTAAGCAGTTATCAGTTAACAAACTGAGGATTGAATACCATTACATAATTATTGAATACATATAACATGAGCGTACATCAAATAACTTCGCAAAACTTAACCTTCGAGTTAATTGAAACAATTGTTGATGAACAACACAAACTAGAACTTTCGCAAGAATCTGCAGAGCTTATTCTTAATTGTCGTAAATACCTTGACGAGAAAATTGCTGCACACGACGGTCCAATTTATGGGATTAATACCGGATTCGGATCATTGTGCAACCGATCCATCTCAAATGAAGATCTATCGCAGCTGCAGAGTAATTTAGTTATGTCGCATGCCTGCGGAACCGGTGATGAAGTACCTCAGGAAGTGGTTGCATTAATGTTGTTCCTGAAGGCACACGCCCTGGCTCTTGGCTATTCGGGTGTTCAATTAATAACCGTTCAGCGATTAATCGATTTTTACAATGAGGGTGTTTATCCGGTTGTTTACAAGTTAGGATCGCTGGGTGCATCAGGTGATTTAGCACCACTGGCTCACTTAAGCCTGCCGCTTTTAGGCGAAGGTGAGGTTTACTACAAAGGTGAAAAATATGATGCAAAAGTAATCCTCGATAAATTCGGATGGGAACCAATTACACTTCAATCAAAGGAAGGATTGGCCTTATTAAACGGTACGCAGTTTATGAGCGCGCACGGTGTTCATGCTTTAATCCGTGCATTCCGTATTGCAAAACTTGCCGATATTTCCGGAGCAATTTCTCTTGAAGGATACGACGGCCGTTTAGAGCCTTTCAATGAATTAATTCACAAAGTGCGCCCACACAGAGGACAGTTAGAAACTGCCAAGAACATCAGAAAGCTTGTTGAAGGAAGCGAACTGATTAATCAGCATAAAGAACACGTACAAGATCCTTATTCATTCCGTTGTATTCCGCAAGTACACGGAGCAGCCAAGGACACAATCAATTATGTGGCTTCAATAATTCTTCAGGAAATTAATTCGGTAACCGACAACCCAACCATCTTCCCAGAAGAGGATATCATTATTTCTGGTGGAAATTTCCATGGCGAACCTTTGGCATTTGGTTTCGACTTTTTAGCCATTGCATTAGCTGAACTTGGAAACATTTCGGAACGAAGGGTTTACAGACTGATTGCAGGACAAAGAGGTTTGCCAGAATTTTTGGTAGCCAATCCGGGATTGAACTCAGGTTTCATGATTCCACAATATTCAGCTGCTTCGATAGTAAGCAAAAACAAGCAATTGTGTACACCTTCTTCAATTGATTCAATTACCTCATCTAATGAGCAGGAAGACCATGTTTCAATGGGAGCTAACGGTGCTACGAAATTAATGCGTGTAGTAGAGAACATCGAAAGAATACTGGCAATTGAACTATTTGTAGGTACACAGGCACTTGAATTCAGACGACCGCTAAAGTCATCAGCATATATCGAAGAGTTTGTAAGCTCATTCAGAGAACTTGTTCCTTTTGTTGAAGAAGACAAAATAATGTACAAAGAGATGGAGAAAGCCGTTCAGTTCATTAAAGATGGCAGATTTGGAATTTAAGTGCAGATAATAGATTATAGACTATAGATATTAGACCAAGGTCCGCAAAACATATGCAGCCTTGGTCTTTTTATTATAAACTCTTTAAATCTATTTAAGATCTGCACTTGCATATCGATACTTCTTTCTTTCTTTTTAATTCTTGATTCTAGTTACTAACTACTTGATACTTCTTCCAGATTCTTGATACTAACTACTTGATTCTCCTTTTTCACTTCTAAAATCTAACTTCTTAATACATATTCCTTTTTTCCTTTTCCTATCTTTGCAGACTATTGAAAATTTGGAGAGTAAACGATGAAAGAATATAAAAGACATCTTGTTACCTGTGCTTTACCATACGCTAACGGTCCGGTTCACATTGGTCACCTGGCGGGTGTTTACGTACCTGCCGATATTTATGTGCGTTATTTGCGCTTAAAGGGCAAGGACGTAAAAATGATTTGCGGTTCGGATGAACACGGTGTACCAATTACCATTAAGGCTAAGAACGAAGGTATTTCGCCACAAGACGTGGTAGATAAATACAACGGCATTATTAAAAAGGCCTTTGCCGATTTTGGCATTACTTTCGATATTTACTCCCGAACATCAAGTAAAACTCATTTCGAAACCGCTTCTGAGTTTTTCCAGATATTATACAACAAAGGCGCTTTCATTGAGAAAACCAATGAACAACTTTACGATGTGGAAGCTGATCAATTTTTAGCTGATCGATATGTAACCGGCACTTGTCCGCATTGTGCTAACGAATCAGCCTATGGCGATCAGTGCGAAAAATGTGGAACTACCTTGAGCGCAAATGAATTGATTAATCCCAAATCAGCAATAACCGGTGCTGTACCTCAATTAAAAGAAACAAAACACTGGTACCTGCCACTTGACAAATATTCTGATTTTCTTGACGAATGGATTCTTGAAGGACATAAGGAATGGAAATCAAATGTGTATGGTCAGTGCAAATCGTGGATTAGAGACATTGGTTTAGCTCCAAGAGCTGTAACTCGCGACCTGAACTGGGGTGTACCTGTTCCTGTTGAAGGGGCAGACGGCAAGGTATTATATGTGTGGTTCGATGCACCTATTGGATATATTTCAGCCACAAAAGACTTAACACCCGATTGGGAGAAGTACTGGAAGGATGAAGACTCTCGATTGATTCATTTTATTGGTAAAGACAATATTGTATTCCATTGTATCATTTTCCCGGCAATGTTAAAAGCTGATGGAAGTTACAACTTACCAGATAATGTTCCTGCCAACGAATTCCTAAATCTGGAAGGTGATAAAATTTCTACTTCTAAAAATTGGGCAGTTTGGTTACACGAGTACCTGGAAGATTTCCCTGGCAAGCAGGATGTGCTGAGATATGCACTTACCGCAACAATGCCTGAGACCAAGGACAACGATTTTACCTGGAAAGATTTTCAATCGAGGAATAACAACGAGCTGGTTGCCGACTTTGGAAACTTCGTAAACAGAGCACTGGTACTTACACAAAAATATTACAAAGGCATTATTCCTGAAGTTGCGGAATTAAGCGGTCTTGAAAAGGAAACACTTGATAAAATAATAGGATACAAAGAACGCGTTGAGAGTAATCTGGAAGATTTCAAATTCCGTGAAGCGCTGAAAGAGGCAATGGGCTTAGCGAAACTTGGAAACAAATATTTAGCAGATACCGAACCTTGGAAGTTGGTTAAAACTGATCCTGAAAAGACAAAAGAGCTAATGTACGTAGCCTTGCAGATTACTGCTAATCTTGCCGGTTTAATGGAGCCATTCTTACCATTTACATCTGAAAAATTATTCGGATTCCTTAACCTTGACAAATATGGATGGGAAGAAATAGGTAAAAGTGATTTATTAAAATCAGGACATCAAATAAACAAACCCGGCTTGCTTTTCGAGAAAATTGAAGACAGTGTGGTAGCGGCTCAGGTAAATAAATTACTGGCTACCAAAAAAGCAAACGAAGAGAAGAATGCCGTTGCAGAACCTCAAAAGGAGAATGTAACATTCGAAAACTTTACAGCACAAGACATTCGACTGGGAACCATTCTGGAAGCTGAAAAGGTTCCGAAAACGAAAAAACTACTAAAATTGTTAATCGACACTGGAATCGATAAAAGAACAGTTGTATCAGGAATTGCAGAGTACTACAAAGCTGAAGACATTATCGGAAAGCAAGTAAGTATTTTGGTAAACCTTGCTCCACGAAAAATTAAAGGAATAGAATCTCAAGGTATGATTCTAATGGCCGAAAACTCCGATGGCGAACTTTGTTTTATGGAACCAGCCAAAAAATTCAAAAACGGTTCAAAGATTAGCTAGAAGAAGATATTAGAATCTAGATTCTAGATAAAAGACTTAAAAGATCCCATGTTCAATTTGAGCATGGGATTTTTTGTTCAGACCAAACACAAATCCAAAAAAACTATTGATATATTTACAATCATTAAGCAACTTGGCACTATTTATCATTTTATCAACACAACATGAAGCTCTTTAGTAAAATAATATTAATAGCAAGTTGAAGCAGACAATTAGGAGTAAGCATTGCTTATTATAATTAAATGAGAGATTTGTTGGGTCATCACATATGTTATCATGGCCGGGAAATTTTAGTAGTAATTACTTATAGAAATCCTTACGCAACAGGAATTGCGAGCAATGAGATTAAAAAAATCTAATAATTAATTTGTTATGATGAAAGTTAAGTTTGTTATTTTTATATGTATTAGCCTGTTATCTTCATGTGTTTCCAAAGAAAAACAGGTGCTTAAGCATAGTCAAGATTCGACGGAATTATTAACTCTAAAGTCTAGTGCTTATGAATTATTCAATTCAAAAAAATATTTAGAAGCAAAGAAGCAATTAACTTTAATTCTAGCTATAGACAGTACTGATGGTGAAGTTTTTTATAAAAGGGGTTTTTGTAATGCGAAAATTTCAAAGTGCATTGATTCAACAAAAGATTTTCAAAATGCTATTAAATATGACTATCGAATTGATGATGCCTATTTTAATATAGGCATAAATTATGAAAGGCAGATGGTCTTTACAAAAGCCTTCTATTACTACCAGAAAGCGCTAGAGATAAATCCAAATCACACAAAGGCAAGAATATTTACAGAATACGTAAGAGGACTGCAAGATATGCCTGGAAATACTTTAAACTAATGAGTAAAATATTCTATTTCCTATATCGCTATTCAGTAGAGAGATCTACAAAAGGTTATAGCGCTCATTTTGCCGATCCAAAGATTGCCAGTATTATGTTATTGTCGTCACTTGAGATTATGAATCTAACTACGGTTTGGATGTTTTTTTCTTTACCTGATATAAAAAGTGCTTGGTTGTTTGAAATCGTAGTGTTTTGTCTAGTTTTAATAGGTGTAAACTGGTTATACTTTATTAAGTCCAAGAGATTTGTAAACTTATCAAGCAGATACGGTGGTAATAAAATCGCTATAAGAAAGATTAATATTATTTCTCGGTTTTATATTATTCTTACAATTATAGTTTTTTTTCTAGTGTTTCACTCAATATTACTTTATGAAAACTGAGCAATTTCCGATTTTTAAAAATTCAGTTGACCTAGGAATGAGCCAAGCGCTTTTTATAATCCAATTCAGTGGGAGGATTCTTCTGCTACCCGCTATAAAAACTATGCATATTCAGAACTGGTAGAATTCAAATTGGTTCGAAGATTAGATAAAAGAATTTAAAAATCCCATGTTCATTTTGAGCATGGGATTTTTGTTTCCGGCCACTCCATAATCCAAAAAACAATTGATACATTTACAATCATTAAGCAACTTGTCACTAATCAGCAATATAACTGAACAACATGAAGACTTTCGGCAAATTATTACTCATAACAATTCTGCTTATCTCTTTTGGTGATTGTTTGGCACAATATCGTAAGCACGATAGCCGTACCAAAAAATTTGGTTATACCGATGGCCGCGGCACATGGCTTATTGAACCTCAATTTAACTCGGCCTTACATTTTAGAAATAAAACGGCCGTTGTTAAAATAGACTCCTTATATGGGTTAATAGATACTGCCGGGAATTACCTGATCGATTTAGCCTATACTTCAATCGAGAATAGAGATTCCGGTTTTGTCATCATCGAAAAACATGGCAAGTTTGGTTTAGCAACGCCAAATGGTAAAATACTGATCAGTCCAAGATATCTTGAAATAAGAAAATTCTCTCGTAATGACTTTCTTAGTTACAAATGGGGCGACAAATGGGGTATCATTAGCATTAATGGGAGGGTTCTAACAGGCTCGATATTCCCAACAGAATCCTATTTTTATTACAACAAATCATTAAAAAATCTGGTAGCATTTAAAGAGAAAAGGAAATGGGGAATTTATGACCTAAACGGACATATAATTCATACTCCCCCAGTTTACACCGACATTGATGAACTACACAACAACTTATATGACATTACCCTTAACGATAAGCACGGACTTCTTGATGAAAACTTAAATATCATTCAAGACTTTAATATCGATCAAATAAGCAATTCTGCACCACGACAGTTCCCCACCAAACCAGAAGAGGCATTTAAAACTTATGGGGTACTTATTCTGCATAAAGAAGATTCATTTGCCTTAATAGATACGAGCGGTACAATTATACGCAATACTTGGTTTGGAAAGCACCCAAGCCTGTTTGATGAAAATCGCTACATATATTATGAAGCCGGGAAGTATGGCATTTACGATCCGTTTGGTAGTACCGACACTGAACCAATCTATGAGGAGCTTTCTTATCATGAAAATTTCTTCATCTACAAACTAGAAGGTCTGTGGGGTTTACTTGATGATAATACAAAACGAATAACTGATCCGGTTTATAAAGCTGCCGATTATGGCTATGGCGAGAATGGCATTATAATAATGACCCAAGAGAACGAACTGAAATCCTACTCTTTAAAACATAAACGTGAAATTGAGCTGGAATTTGATTATGATAACATGGGAGCCCTTAATGGACATAAAGCGGCACGTCTAAAGATTAATGGGCATTATGGTTATTTTAATTCAATGTTTCAACAACTGTTGGCCCCTGAGTACAAATATATACCTGAAATTCTGGATGAGGAGTTTATTCTTGCTCAAAACAGAGCAGGTAACTATGGCGTAATGAGCACCACATTTGAAACGCTTATTGAATTTGAATACGATACGCTTATAAACATTTCCAGTCAAGCTTTCTGGATTATTAAAGACGGGAAATGGGGTGTGGCAAATATTGATGGAACAATTACTGTTCCTTGTGAATATGACTTTCCATTCTTTGTTTCGAAATATGAAAGAATATACGAGGCTTGCGACTTTGAATTCTCAAATCCGTTTCTGATGCAGGATACATTGGGTACCTTAACACTGTTTGACATTCGTAAAGGGCAAATTTCTCCACCGGGCGCTAAGGTGCTGGGGTCATCTTATTTACTTGATGCCAGTCATTACATTCAACTTGAGAATGGATTATACACATTTATTAATGACAGTGGCAAACAAGTATTTCCAGCTATATCCAATACGCTTCCCCGAAAAGTTGGCAATCAACGATTACTAATATCAAAGGGAAATGAATGGGGTCTCTGTTATTTATCCGGTGAAATGTGCGCTGATTTTGGCGCCATTACTCCTGCTCAAACTCGTAACATGATGCTGTTTCTAAATGAAACACAACAAATAGATAATGCTGTTCATGAAAGCGATGTTGATGATTGGATACTATACAAATTCATTTTAATGCAACAGCAAGCTACAGAGGAAAATGCACTCAGAATACTTTCCAGCGGACACTTTTACGACAAATACAACGATTCCTATCGCCAGAGCCATAACAATGCTTGCATTCAATACCTTGATGCCTCTTTTGTTAACGAAGAGCCGGATTATGGTTATGCCCCATGGTATGGCAGTTTTACCGAAACACATTTAAGTCTGGGACACGTAGCACCTAATCTCATTAAATCAGTTCAAAACGAAGAATACAGTGGCAACCATCATGGTGAAGCAACTTTCATTAATTATTTTCAATTAGTTGACAGCAATCTGGTTGGCATAAATCCAATCGACTTATTTCTAAAATCGGATAAACTTTGGAGTTTCCTTTCAGCTAAGACTTTAGCAGCCATAAAAGATGAAGATATTGATAGTGATGGAAGCAACTTAAATAAAAAATTCATTATCAATGAAGAGTCAACAATTGAATTACATAGCGAGTCGATTACTTGTTGGGTAGAAACAAAATATGATGGATTAAGCCCAATTGTTACCATTCCATTAATTGAATTGCTTGAGTTTATTCCGGAGCAAGGAATACTTCGAGATATGATAAAGAACTTACAACCATAAATGCAAAGCCTAAATTAATGAGAACCGTTCTTCTGCTAATCATATGCTCACTTATCGTTTTGCAAACCAAGGCACAACACAGTCCATCTTCAGACATTAAAACTTGTTTGTATGGCTACAGAGATTATGATGGAAAGTGGATTATTGAGCCCATCTTCGATACCGCTGAAAAATTCATCAATGATAAAGCTATTGTTAGCCTTGGGAATAAATTTGGGATTATAGACAAGAAGGGAAAATTCATTCTGGAACCGACTTATGAATTTATTGAATACCCGTATAGTAATATTTACCCAAGTTCATACTGCACCAGTTTTTACATTGTCAAACAAAACAACAAGCACGGGATTCTGTATGCGAATAATTGTTCTGTAATAACCAAGCCTAAGTACAATGAAATTAAACCACTTGATCATTGCACCATGTTTATATACAAGCTTGGCGATAAATGGGGAATTATAGACAATAAGGATCAAATTATTACCGGTGCTATTTTTCCAACATCTGACATACAACCATTGAACAAGGAAGACAATGACACCATTTTCGTATACTCGAAAAAGAGATTCAGAGGCCTATACGACGCGAATAAAAAGCAATTAATACATCCACCCATTTATAATTATTTTGCCCCACTAGGCAAATCCATGTACGCCATTTCCCAGGGTTCTAAAATCGGCATTATTGATAAAAAAGGAAAGCTGATCCACCCCATTGAGTTGGACAGTATTTGGGAAGTACCATCGAAATATTTTAAAGCATCACGGAAACGTGTCATGCGCCATCCGATTAAATACAATCACCTAATGCTAGCCGTTAAAGACCATAAATATGCACTGATTAATACAGCTGGAAATATTGTGCTGAACACTTGGTTTGAGCATGCACCCTATCAAATTAACGACAATTACATCCGTATTCAAAAAGAGCAGCATTATGGATTGTTATACCCTAATGGGAATACCTGTTTGGCAACTGAATTCGACAAGATAGAAATAACATCAGAGTTTATTCTGGCCAGGCAAAATGGTATGTGGGGAATACACAACATTATGGGTGAAGTGATTGAAGAGCCAATCTTCAAGAGCATCGACTATTCTGCCAGTCTGGATACTTTAGCTGTTGTAAACAAACAGGGCAAGCTAAGATCCTACATAATTTCCTCAAAGCAAGAACAATCATTTATTCCACCTCTCATTGCTGGAACCATAAGCCGTCAAACAAATTACATCAAGCTTCAGGTAAATAACCTTTTTGGT
>JBFHES010000150.1:0-11658 GCA_041584015.1 Bacteroidales bacterium | reverse complement strand
GCGCGAAATGCTGTAGATAAAATAAAGCACTATCTTTCTGCTTCAACTTATGGCGACTGGAGAAATATTGTTTCATTCATTGGCGACGACCCTGATTCACCAAATTATAATGTACATACAGAACTTTCAGAAGAGATTTGCTCTTTCATCAACACCGACTTTCCAAGCTTCAATATCGACAAAATTTACCTAGATGCTTATCCACAGGAGACTAATGCCTCAGGCGAGAGATATCCTGATGCTGAAATTGCCATAAATAACCGCATAAACAAAGGCGCGCTTCTAATCAATTATGCCGGACATGGAAACGAAATTGGGTTATCGCATGAACGTGTTATTACCGTTGATGATATTTTGGGCTGGGATAATTACGATCGTCTACCAATGTTCGTAACTGCAACTTGCGAGTTCTGTCGTTTCGACGACTATGGACGCACTTCCGGAGGAGAACTTATATTCCTTAACAGCCAGGGAGGGGGTATCGCCTTGTTAACAACTTCACGTTCTGTTTTCCATAGTTCTCTAAACAAGAACTTTTACGAAACAGCCTTAAGCAAAGATGCCAACAATGAATTCAGGACAATTGGCAATATCGTCATGGAAACCAAAAATAATTCAGGTGGCTCGGGCGATACAAATACAAAAAAATTCGTTCTGATTGGTGACCCGGCTCTTAAACTTGCTCTACCTGAATATTCAATTAAAACTGACTCCATAAATGGACATGAAATATTGAACTATACTGATACTATTCGAGCATTAAGTTTTGTTACCATAAGCGGTCATATTCAAAACGCTAATGGGAGTATTATGAGTGACTTCAATGGTGAGATTCATCCAACGATTTATGACAAAAACAAAACGCTATACACCTTGGGTAACGAAGGCAACAACCCTTTCCCTTATAGCTCGCAAACCAATATTGTTTATAAAGGAAAAGCCAGCGTTGAAAATGGCAGATTCGCTTATAGTTTTATAGTACCTAAAGATATTGCCTATGATTTTGGCTATGGTAAAATAAGCTATTATGCGAACAACACAGAGTTAGATGCAACAGGCTACTCTAGAAATATTATAATTGGCGGTGCATCAAATACTAACTATTCAGATTCTGACGGCCCTGAAATAGAACTATACATTAACAGTGATGATTTTATATATGGCGGCATGACAGACGAAAACCCAACCATCTTAGCCTATTTCAAAGATAAAAGCGGTATCAATACTGTAGGAAATGGTATTGGGCACGACATTGCCATTGTTATTGATAATAATGCCAATAACAACCATATTTTAAATGATTATTACGAAGCCGACATCAATAGCTATGAAAGTGGTAAACTTGAATATAAGTTATCTAACATGAGCTCAGGCGAGCATTTCCTTAGACTTAAAGTCTGGGATATCCTGAATAACTCATCTGTTGATTCTATTGCATTCTATGTTGAAGAATCAGCCGAGGCTGCAATAAACCAGCTATTCAATTACCCAAATCCGTTTACAGAAAATACGGCATTCTATTTTGAACACAATCAATCGAACACATCAATTGATGTTCAGATACAAATATTCTCAGTTGCGGGTAAACTGGTTAAAACCCTTGAAGCAAATTTATTTGCCGACGGCTATCGAGTTGGACCTATTGACTGGGATGGCAAAGATGACTTTGGCAATGATATTGGTCGAGGAGTTTATGTCTACAAACTCAATATGAAAACAGAGACAGGTAAACAGATTGATAAAATAGAAAAACTGGTTATTCTTAAATAACCAGTTCGTTAACTTCCTTATTTACATTCTTAAGGCAATCTTTTTGTTACGGCATTGTACAGTAGCTACAATCCACATATAGCAACAACTATACAGTCTTTTGTATAGTTTGCATCCTACATTTCTAGTTAGGTTTTACTTACAACTAATCTAGATGACTACTTTCATAAATATCGAACTCAAGGCTTTAATGTAATGTTTTGAACTATTCTGATGCTTCGTTAGTTTTCTGCGTAAAACAGGTGATTCACATGTGTAAATATACCTACGCAAATAACTGTAGTTACAGCAATTGAACCTAGGAAAAACGGATAGATCAATTTAAATACTGTGGCTGGCATTTAGCTATTTTCAGAATCCACCATAATGTTATAAGCATTAATCGATTAATTTTCATTAATGTGTTTAATTGGAACTATCTGAGTTCGGCACGTATCTCTTCAGAACATTCATTCTAGGAGCACGGTAAGTTCATACCATGATTTTCGGCCAACAAGATATACAGACACACAAATAGCAATAGCCAATCTCAGATAATTCTATGCACTAATAAACATACAAATCTTAAAATAGCGCTACCGGAGTTCGATATGAATACCGGAAATTTCTTAAGTATCCACCTACCTTGCACGTGATCAAAAATAAACGACTTCAAGCTTAAGGCACAAAAAAAGGGGAAACTTTCGTTTCCCCTTAATTATATAATAATGATATTATACTATAACTGTGGACATCCTTGGTGACACTGTGATGTAATTGGACAGTCTACTAAGTTAACTGCATTACTTGCACCAAAAATATACTTAATCTTAAATTCTTTTGTTTCACCTTGGTATGTATAAGTACCAATGATCTCACGATACATAGGAGTAACATCAACCTCAGCTAATTCACACATATCAATAGATGCAACTACGGTAGCAGGATAAACGATGATACCACCAACGATATACTGATTGTAAGGGATATTGTTATTTGAGAAGAAATGCATTGAATTTAACTCAGACATAACACCAGTAACATAAGTTCCACCATTATTAGTCAAAGTTAATTTTCTCTGGTAGTAACCAACACCAACACTAGCTACCATTGGGTCACAGTCACAATTTCCTTCGTCGAAACGAATAGAAGCATCAGTTCCTGTCATATCAGAAGTAATAACAATACTTGTAGGATCAGCTAATTTAATTCCACCAGGGAAGATTTTTAGCTCAAACTGAACTTGATCATTTACAAATGAAATTTCATTTTCAAGAACGTCCCATGTATTTGCTTCTGCATTGTATGAATAAATGCTTAGTCCGTCGAAAACATAATCTTCAGGAGTTTCAATTGCAAACTCAACTGGGATTGCAAACTCAACACCTGCAGGTTCAAACTTTAATGTCTTAAGTGTTGCTCCTACCCAGTTACCTAAAGTACTAATTGGGCTAACAGGAGAAACTGAAATCTCAACGTTAGTTAAAGTTTCGCCATTCAAAACAGCACTGTTGTTAGCAGGAACTACAACTGTAATACCATCTAAAGTAATTTCACCACCTGTAGCTAAATTAATGAAGTTAGCAGGTAATGCTCTAGTTAAAGCAAAATCCAAAACATAAATATTAGGCGTAACTTCATCATATGAAATTAAACCAGTACTTTGAATAAAGCCTTCTGATCCTACAGTTACAACTGTACCTGAAGCAGGCATCTTATCAGCTGCCAACTCATAATTACCATCAAAGTCTGTAACAACAACATTTCCATCAATATTTACAGAAACTCCGCTAATAGCGCTTTCATCGTCAGCATTTGTAACAGCACCTTTTATAATATAAGATGGTGTAAACTCAGTTACATCAGGATTAGGTGAATCTGTTTTTACAAGGTCGCAAGATTGGTATGTGAAAACAGACAACAAAGCAACAATACCAAAAAGTAATAAACTTCTGCTTTTCATAGTTAATGGTTTTAAATTATAATTTAATTAATATTCCTTTCAATATAAAACAAGTTATTTGCTAAATAGTTTTTAAGAAATTCAGGATTGATATCTAAAAATAAATCATTTATTGACACTCCTGCTTCGAAACTATCCACAAAATCACTGGTCGCAAGATACGAATAATTTATATACTTTGAAGGTTTTATGTTGAATTTTGTGTTAACAATGTATTTTTTAGGTGCTAACGGAATATGAATAATAAAACCGTAGTTATCTCCATTCGTACTTTTAATCGCTCGAAACCCCAGTAAATACTCGCTAAACTGCCTATAAACAATAACATCTAAAGCTTTATGATTATTCAAATACCGGCCATATCCCATGTCAACTGCCAGATCATATTTACTAATACGATAACTTACATTCACCTTATATGATAAATAACTGATCGGTGTTATCTCCATTGTTGGTTCCTCATAAATATCGTTTGTAATGCCCGACACTCCTGGCTTAAGATAGATTGCACTTCCGGTATAACCAACCTTTGTTCTAACGAATAAGCGCCCATTATAAAAATACTTTCCAAATTCCGTTTCAACTCCATATCTCCGTTTCGCAAATAATCCTCCAGAAACACGAACAAACATTGATTTTCCTAACTTAAAAAATTGATTCAAGGAAATATCCTCGGGCCGTGCGGTATTATATTTCAGATCAAGTTTAAAGTCGAAAAAGGGTAAATTAAACTTAGGAGCAAAGTAGGCCCCCTTCCAAAGATGAATTTTTAAACCAGGGTTTAGATTTACAAAATAACGAAATGGATAATCATAAGAGCCTAAGTTTAACCCAACTTTAGGCTCGATTATTACATCCACATTACCTATCGATTTATTCACCCTAGCCCGCTTATCCAAAAACTTTGCATAAGAATACTCAAACCCAATTTGTAATTTATTCTTGAACTCAAGTTCAGACAATAAACCGGCGGCAAATTCTTGCAAATCATCAACTGATATTACAATTTGCACCATCGGGATTTTAAGCTTATTAACTATTACCACCAATGTTTTGGCTGCTCTGCTATATGGATAAACCAGATTAATGGCCTTTTGAATTGCGCTGACTTCAAACCGATATGGATCATTTTCAAATGCAACAATAAGAACACTGTCCTCGGCAAATACACAATTAACATCTAAAAAACCTTCATTTGCCAGTGACCGCTTTATTTCTGAAACTTGTTGATCATCTACAGCCAAAGCGATTGATGAACTCAATACAACAAACAACCCGATCAAAAAAAGAATTCTATACACAAAGTGGGATTTAGTTTTCTTATCTCTCTAACAAAAATAGATTTAAAGTGCGAAGATACAAAGTTTATGAATCTAGCTGACTTCAATTCCTTCTCATCTCACTGCTCCTTCTACTTTAAAAACTAATGAAATAATTAACAGTTTATTATTAGTCGCAACTATTTCAATAAATTGGCATCCTGTAATTAAATATTAATTTTGATCTGAATAAACTTGATGTAAATAATCAGCACTCAATTAATCTAAAAGCATGATATTAAACCATGTAGATTATTAATTAATTGCAGTTCTGAATATCAATATTAATAATTGCCACCTATGAAAAAACTATTTAAGCTACTGTTCCTTTTACTATTTAGCTTTTCAAGCTATATGCTTACAGCGCAAGCCAACATTAAAGACAAACATGCGTTTGAACAACTTACAGAAAGAGGTGAAATCTACTTTAGATTTACTGTTTCCGAATCAACTAATCTTAGTTTTCTTACAAAAATAATTTCCATTGATAACATCAAAAATGCTGGTGAACGGAAAGTTTATGCTTATGCTAACCGAAGTGAATTTGAGTCTTTTCTGGAGCAGAACATTACTTATGAATTACTAGATCATCCGGGCAGTTTGATTAAAAATCACAAAATGCTTAACGACCTTTCTTTGAAAAGCACAAGCAACTGGGATTTCTACCCAAGCTATGAGAGTTATATTCAAATGATGTATCAATTCCAAACAGACTATCCCGGAATATGTGAGATTATTAATATTGGACAATCGACAAACGGAAGAGACTTATTATATGCTAAACTTTCAGATAATGTATCCACTCCAGAAGCCGAACCCAGATTCAATTACACTTCATCTATGCATGGTGATGAAACAACAGGATATGTATTGATGCTGCGATTAATTGATTACCTGCTTTCGAATTACGGTACTGACGCGGAAGCAACCATGCTGATTGATTCAATGGAAATTTGGATTAACCCTCTGGCTAATCCTGATGGAACCTTTGCTGGCGGGAACAATACCGTTTCTGGTGCCATAAGATACAATGCTAATTATGTTGATTTAAACAGAAACTATCCAAACTTTGAACAAGGTGCAAACCCTGATGGAAATGCCTGGCAAGCAGAAACCATCCATATGATGGATCTTGCGGATTCAATTCACTTTGTGATGGGCGGTAATTTTCATGGCGGTGCCGAGGTATTAAATTATCCATGGGACACAAAACCAGAACTTCACCCAGATGACAACTGGTGGGTATACACGAGCAATCTTTATGTTGACACGGTGCACGCTAATAGCACCGGTGGTTATTTAACAGACCTAAACAATGGCATTACCAATGGTTTTGCATGGTATGTTGCTTATGGCTCCCGACAAGACTACATGAACTTCTATAAGCATTCCAGAGAAATAACATTTGAGATATCATCAACAAAAAATCCAGCGGCAAGCTCATTACCTGGTTTCTGGAACGCCAATCATCGTGCATTAATTAATTATCTTAAGGAAGTAAATTATGGTATCAGAGGAATTGTTACCGATTCGCTTACAGGCATCCCAATAAAGTCGAACATATTCATTAGTGGTCATGATGCTGACAATACAGATGTTAATACAGAGTTACCTTTTGGCGATTACTACAGATTAATTTATGCAGGAACATATGCTGTGACCTATTCTTCGCCGGGCTATCAATCAAAGACCATCAACATAACTGTTGCAAATGGAGCGGCAACCATACAAGATGTTCAGTTAGCTCAGGTAGCTCCATTGGTGAGTTTCACCGCAGAACAAACAAGTTCTTGTACAGGTATCATAAACTTTATTGATGAAACAAATACATCAATCGGCTCTAGCTATCTGTGGAGTTTTGGTGATGGAACAACATCTACTGAAACAAACCCGGTTCATGAATATACAAGCAACGGTACATTTACAGTATCGTTAACTGTAAGCAACTCAATTGGAAGTGACGTTGCGTCAGTCAGTTCGTTCATCACCATCAACAGACCGGATGCACCGCAAGCAACCCCAGCTTCGCTATGCGGCTCTGGCATTGCCAATCTTTCAGCAACTGGTACCGATAGTATTTATTGGTATGATACAAGTGCAGCAATTAACCCTATACATATTGGCAATACCTACACAACTCCTAGCCTAAGTGCAAATACAAGCTATTACGTTCAGAACGTAATTGCTCCTGCTGAACAATCTGCGGCAAAAGCCGATAATACTGGAGGTGGTACTTATTATATGAATAATTCATCGCATTATCTGGTTTTCGATTGTTATACACCTGTAACACTTAAATCAGTTAAAGTCTATTCGAATTACACAGGTGACAGAACAATTTTGCTAAGAGATAATCAAGGAAATATTCTTGAGCAAGCCACTGTAAATATTGGAACAGGAGAAATTACAGTTCCGCTTAACTTCAATATACCTGCAGGAACAGACTTTGAATTAGTTGGACCACCAGCTCCGGGACTATACAGAAATAACGATGGATTAACATACCCATATGTGCTTTCTGGAATTCTATCAGTTAAAGAAAGTAGCGCTTCAACTAACCCTACCGGATACTATTATTTTTTCTACGACTGGAAAGTTCAGGAAGAGATGTGTACAAGCGCACTACTAGAAGTTCCTGTGTTTGTGGCGCAAGGACAACCGATAGCCGGATTTTCAAGTAGTACAAACAATGATACTGCATGGTTTGCTAATTCAAGCGTTGATGGCGCCAGCTACTTGTGGAATTTTGGAGATGGAACAACCTCAACAGAAATGAACCCGGAACATATTTATCAAAGCACAGGAACCTATAGCGTAAGCCTTGAAGTTACAAACGCTTGTGGAACAGACAACCTGAGCGAACAAATTAACATTATTGTTACAAGTATAAACGAAGCAGGTATCGAAAAGCATTTCAGTGTTTTCCCAAACCCTGTTAGCGATGTACTAAACATTGAAATGAATCAATCACAAACAGATGACTATAAATTGATCATCTATAATAGTCTTGGACAGCTTAGCTTCTCTCAAAATATTTTACCAGCCACAAAACATAAAATCGATATAGACGTTTCAGCATGGGCAAAAGGTTTATATATAATAAACATAATAGGAACAGAGTTTACGGATAGTCAAAAAATCATTATTAAATAGTTTCAGATTAGAGGAGAGAAACTTATTCGTAGCATCATAAATTCTTGCTGTGAATAAGTTTTTCTCCTGTATTTAACTTTTATTCCATAAACTTGCGTCTACATTAATTGTTACCGAAAGTATAATTATTAAACTAAAACAATAAACATGAAAAGAATTACTTTTTTTACACTGATGACAATCATTTTCGCAATGATTACCTCAGTTTCATTTTCTCAGGCCGTTGCAAACGGCGATTTTGAAGCATGGGACTCAGGCCTAACTTTTGACAATCCAACAGACTGGGAATCACCCAATGCTGCTATCGCACTTTTTTCCAGCGATTGGATCTTAACTCAGGAAAGTGCTGACGTACATGGTGGAATGTATTCTGCCTACATCGAAGCAAAAACAATTACCGTTCCTTTCGTAGGAACATACGACATTCCGGGCATTCTTACTTTGGGTGATATTTCTGTAAACCAAACTGCTGGTACTGCTGATATTAATGGTGGTGTACCTTTTACTGATCGTCCGGATCAGCTTGAAGGATTCTACAAATTTGTACCAGTTGGAACGGATCAATTTTTAGTTGAAGTAGTATTATTGGATTACGACGATGTTAACGAGGTGATTCTAGATACAATTGGAGTTGGATATTACACAAGCAACACTGCATCTGTAGGTTGGGAGCAGTTTATTGCACCAATTACTTACAGCTCAACTGCTAATCCAAACTACATGAACATTACTATTTTATCAACCAACCCAGGTAATATTCAAGTAGGATCAGGTGTTTATGTTGATGATTTATCATTCTTTACAAGCCCACAAACTACTCCGGATTTATTCTTCTCAGAATACATGGAAGGAAGTAGTTACAATAAAGCGTTAGAGATTTATAATGGCACAGGAGCTCCTGTTGATTTATCTTCATACATTATTGGACAGGCTGCCAACGGCGGCGGATGGGCTTATTACCACAACTTCCCTCCTGGATCTTTTCTTGCCGACAATGATGTTTGGGTAATGGTTAATGATCAGATTAGCTCAACTGTTTTTGACGTGGCAAATGCTGATGAGGTAATTGGCGGTGCTAGCGTGGTAAGCTTTAACGGAAACGATGCAAGAGCTATCATGAAGATAGTTGGAAACGACACCATTATTATAGATCAAATTGGTGATCCATTATCAAACCCTGGCGACGGATGGGATGTTGCAGGAACACCAACAGCTACTAAAGAACATACTATAGTTAGAAAGCCGGATGTAACAACTGGTAACCCAGACTATTTAGCAAGTTTTGGAACTGATGCAAACAACTCTGAGTGGATCGTGGGTGCTCAGAACGACGCTAGCAATTTAGGTTTCCACAACACAACCGGAAACGGACCAGCAATTTCAATTGTATCACCATCTAATGGTAGTACTGTTTATACAACTGACGTTACTGTTGAATTTAACGTAGCTAATTTTGCAGTTGGAAATACCACAGCTGGATTAGACGGACACGTTCATTATTCATTCGATGGCGGCGCTACTGTAATGATTTATGATACGAACCCAATTCCTTTCACGGGATTGGCATTAGGACAACACACCATGCACATGTGGTTGGTTGACAATAACCATCAGGGATTCACGCCAGCTATTGAAGATAGTATTTCATTTGAGATTGCTTTAAACAGTGCTGCTGAAATCGTGTCTTTCGAAGTACCAGACATGATTGGTTTCTCATTAATCGATAATGTAAACTACACGGTAATCGCCATTGTTCCTTTAACAAGCGACCTTACGAATATTATTCCTACAATTGGAATCTCATCTGATGCTACAATTGATCCTGCTTCAGGGGTAACTCAAGACTTTACAAACCCTGTTATTTATACAGTTACTGCACAAGACGGTACAACTCAAGCATGGACAGTAACAGTTGCTCAACCTGCTATGTTAACCGTTTCTGAAATTCAAGGACAGGCAGCTGCCTCTCCATTCGACGGACAAACAATAATCACAAGCGGTATAGTAACTGGTGTTCACCCTAATATTAGCGGTTACTTCATCCAAAACGGACCAGGTGCATGGAACGGTATCTTTGTATATGACAACGTAAACATGCCTGCAGTTGGTGATGATGTTACTTTCATGGCTAAGGTTGCAGAATATTACGATCTAACCGAACTTAAAGAAGTTTCAAGTTTCATGATCAACTCTTCAGGAAATGCATTACCAGCAGCCAGCGTGGTAACATCAATGGAAGTTAATGATGAGATGTACGAGGGTGTGCTTGTTCGTATTGAAAATGCCGAATGTATTACAGTTCCTGACACGTATAACGAGTGGACTATTAATGACGGTTCTGGTGAAGCAATTGTTGACAATGAAGATTATTCTTATATGCCAACTGTAGGATTAAACTACGCTGTGCAAGGACCACTTACTTATTCATTTGGTGCTTTTAAGATTCAGGTTAGAGATGCAGATGACATTGTACCTTATGCTGCTGTTTCAATGTTAAACGAACAAGCTTTTAATGTTTATCCTAATCCGGCAACCGACGTAATTAACATTACCGATGTAAAAAACAATTCACGAATTGCTATTTATAATGTATTAGGTGATGTGGTTTATTCAAATCAAATCGATAATAATCTTGTATTAAATATCAACGCATTTAATGCTGGTGTATATTTTATTAAGATTGAAAACAATAACGAAGTTTCAACAACTCGTTTTATCAAGAAGTAATTCTTTTAAATAAATAAATGAAGGTCCTGCTTAAAGCAGGACCTTTTTTATACCACTAATTTAAGTCCTGCCCATGAACTTTTATGAATCAATTGCCAGTCAATACGACCTCATCTTCCCTCCTAACCCAACACAAGCTGAATTTGTAAACAAATGTATTGCTCTTAAATCCGGCACATTATTAGACATAGGCTGTGGAACCGGTAATCTAACATTTTTACTGCAAGAAAATTTCGAGCAAGTTAGCGGATTGGACTTTGATCAAGAAATGCTGGATTATGCCATTGAAAAGCGACAAGAAAAAACACAACCCGAATTTACTCAGATGGACATGCTCAAAATTGCTGAAAAGTATGCTCCAGCATCCATCGACAATATTGTATGCTTTGGGAATACATTAGTACATTTAAATGGTCTCGAAGAAATTAATGCATTTATTTTGGCAGCAAAGAAAGTATTAAAACCGGGAGGAAAATTATTAGTCCAGACCATTAACTACGACAGAATACTCAACCAGGAGATTAAAAGTTTGCCAACCATAAAAAGAGAATCAATAGAATTTGTAAGAAACTACAATTTCCTACCAGCTATTAATAGAATTGAATTTGAGACGGTTCTTAGTAATTCAGACACCAAGCAGGTAATTAAAAACAACATTAAACTATATCCTCTTTTAAAAGCGGAAATTCATAATATACTTCTGGAGGCTGGTTTTGAAGATATTCAGTTTTATGGGAACTTTAAATT
>JBFHES010000149.1:0-11733 GCA_041584015.1 Bacteroidales bacterium | reverse complement strand
TTTGCACAAGTGCTCAGAAAGTTTGTTTTAGAATTTGACGGTTTCGAAGGCAACGATAAGGACTGCAGAATAATTATGTCCATCTTATCGAACTATACACCTGATTGTTTAGTGAAATGCTGGGTGGAATGCGACATTGATAAATTTGAAGGCATCGATACAGAAATGGATGCAGAAGAGTTTATTTGGAAATTTAAGCAAGCAGTAGAAATTGCCAAAATAGATAGTTATCGCGCCACCACCCACAATAAAGGTGTGTTTAATGGAATTGATGCAGTAGCGCTGGCAACCGGAAATGATTTTCGTGCCATAGAAGCTTGCGGACATACCTTTGCCTCGCGAAACGGAAAATATGCTAGCTTAACTGATATTGAGATAAAGGATGGAAAGTTTAAATACAGCTTGCTTATTCCGCTTGCATTAGGCACAGTTGGTGGATTAACAACATTACATCCGCTGGCGAAACGGTCGCTTGAAATGTTGGGCAATCCGGGAGCAAAAGAATTAATGAAGATTGCTGCATCAGTTGGCTTGGCTAATAACTATGGAGCGGTTAAATCCTTAGTCACAAAGGGGATTCAGAAAGGACACATGAAAATGCATTTAATGAATATCTTAAATCAATTAAGTGCAAATGAGCAAGAGAAGAAAAAGGCCATCGAGCATTTCTCCAGTCATGTAGTTTCTTTTAATGCCGTTGGATTATATCTGGACGAACTGCGCAAATAAATGACCCCAAACAATAAAATATATTATTCGAATGGTAAACTGCTTTTAACGGGCGAATATCTTGTGCTGGCTGGTGCCTTGGCTCTGGCCATACCAACCAAACAAGGGCAATCTCTTGAAATTAAAGCTACAGAAGATGTCAGCTTTAATTGGGAATCGAAAGTGTTGAATGAATCAATGCTTAAGCTAAACTCCATTACCGGTGAATATGCTGATATCGCAAGTAATAAGCCTGAGTATGCAAGCTACTTATTGAATGTTTTAAAGGCAGCACAAGAATTGTCTCCTGATTTTAATTTAAGGTCGGTGAGTGCGTATGCTCAGATAAATTTTAACACAGCCTGGGGCTTGGGTAGTAGTTCTTCACTCATCTCCAATGTTGCCGATTGGGCCGGTGTAGATCCCTTTGAATTACATTTTAAAGTTTCAGATGGATCAGGATACGATGTTGCGTGTGCCAAAGCTAAACGACCAGTATTGTATATGGTCGTGGGCAAATCACCAACGTATACTGAGATCGATTTTAATCCATATTTTAAAGACCAGTTGTACTTTGTTTATCTGGGTGCTAAACAAGATTCTGCAGGTGAGGTTGCAAAATTCAGAAAGAAAACACCAAATGCTTCAGACATTCAAAGTATGAATGAATTAACTAATGAGATTGCCACAAGTGTGGATCTCAACAGTTTTAATTATTTAATTCGTGAACACGAACGATTAATGTCTGGTATCCTGGGAATGAAGACGCTTAAGTCTGATCGCTTTTCTCACTTTGATGGAGAAATGAAATCATTAGGTGCCTGGGGAGGTGACTTTGCTTTAGTGACATTTAAGCACGGCAGGCAAGCATTACAAAAAGAAATAGAAAAAAAAGGATTAACGACCCTTTTCGCATATGAGGAAATGAGTTTGTACTAATGGAATTAACGAATAATACATACGACAATCCGGAACTGCTGCTTTCAAAAGAGGCGGGAGCTAAAGGACAGGTTTCATGGAGTAGTCCTTCAAATATTGCGCTTGTTAAATATTGGGGCAAACGAGATAATCAGCTTCCAATGAATCCATCGATTAGTTATACCTTAAATAACTCGTTAAGTAAAACCTCCGTGGCTTACTCGCAGCAGTCGAGTGGTAAACTGCAGTTTCAGTTTTATTTTCAAGGTAAGGCACAACAGTCGTTCGAACCAAAGTTGCAAGTCTTTTTCAATAAATTAGAAAAGATCTTTCCATTTCTCGATCAGCTTAGTTTGGAAATACACAGTGAGAATACTTTCCCACATTCGGCCGGAATTGCTTCATCTGCATCAGCAATGAGCGCCATGGCTTTGTGTCTGTGTAGTGTCGAGCAAAAATTGTTTGCTACCTTAAGCGATGAAAAGGAGTTTTATGCTAAAGCATCCTTTGTTGCCAGACTGGGTTCCGGAAGCGCGGCACGTTCTGTTTACGGTGGTTTGGTTAACTGGGGAAAAACTGAGCATTTAAGCGGTGCCAGTGATTATGTGGGAACGGCTTTAAGCAAGATTCATCCGGTATTTAAAAATTATCAGGATTCAATTATCATACTTAGCGCAGCCCAAAAGAAGGTATCCAGTACAGCCGGACACGGAATGATGAACAATCATCCATTTGCCGAGCAACGATTTAATCAAGCCAGAGCACATCATACCGAACTTTTAAAAGTGCTTGAAGCAGGGAATGTTCAACGGTTTATTGAGATAGTTGAGGCCGAAGCTCTTAGTTTACATGCCATGATGATGACCTCTAATCCGGGATTTATTCTTATGGATCCTGCCACCATTGCCGGAATTGAAAAGATCAGAACGTTTAGAAACGAAACGGGTATTAAGGTGTGTTTTACCTTAGATGCCGGACCAAATATACATTTGCTTTACGCTGAAGAAGATAAGTCGGCGGTGCTGGAATTTATTGAAATGCATTTAAATGAACTAAATGCGAAAAGTAATGTTATTTTTGACCGAGAAGGAAATGGTCCGGTAAGCTTAATTGAAAGATCGAAATAGATATGAATCAGGACAATAATATTTTTTATTCTAAGATTTTACTTTTTGGTGAGTATAGCGTAATATACAACTCCATGGGCTTGAGTATTCCTTATAGCCATTTTAGAGGGGAGCTCGATTTTATTGGGCGAGATAAGTATACTGACCTCACATTTGCGCGCGAATCAAATAAGCTATTACGATTATTTGCCGATCATCTTAAGAAAATTCTCCTTGAGAAGGATTTACCTTTTGGTTTCGAGATTTACGATTTTCTGAAAGATGTTGAGAAAGGACTGTTCTTTGAATCAACCATTCCACAAGGCTTTGGCTTAGGTAGCTCGGGTGCACTGGTTGCAGCTGTGGTAGATAAGTATGGAGAATCTGGTTTGAGTCAGTTAAAGCGTAAAACAAAAAATAACATCCTTCGAATGAAAGAAGTTTTCTCTGTTTTCGAATCCTTTTTTCATGGAACAAGTTCGGGTCTTGATCCGCTGAACTGTTACGTAAAATCACCGCTTTTAATTGAGAATAAAAACGATATTAAAGTTGTTAATTTACCTGATAACACCAACCTTGATAATGGTGCCATCTTTTTAGTAAATTCCGGTAAGCCAAGAAAAACCGGGCCCTTGGTTGACATCTTTCTTGACAAGGCAAAAAATGACAATATTTTTTATCAATCAATTCACGACAAGTTTATTCCATTTACCAATAATTGCATACAAGCTTTACTCAAAGGAGATATTAAAACCTTCTTTGATAATCTAAAGCAATTGTCGGCCTACCAGCATGAATTTCTTGCACGCATGATACCAGAATCCTTACGTGGTGTATGGGAGCAGGGAATGAAAACCGATGACTACAATATGAAACTTTGTGGCTCAGGCGGTGGAGGTTATCTCTTAGGCTTCACCAAGGATTATGATAGAACCCAAGCTCAGTTTGCTGAAAACAAGGTTGAGATAATTCCTGTGTATAACTCAAGTGCCGGATAAGAAGCTCCAATTTTTTCTTTATTTCTAAGCTAGAAAATTAGTTGAATAGCCTTCTTGCCAAAATGGATTAAGTTAGCTTTGCCGTGGTAAATTGACTGGAATGAATTTTAGGCGAAAAGCAAAACTATTATTACTACTAGTATTTAACTTGTATTATGTAATACTGGGTGCAAGTGCGAACGAGCCCGGGTTTGCAGATGAACAAGTTCCAACCCACGTAATTCATAAGCAATTATCTGATGTAACAAATGATTCTCTAGGTGTTGAGAATTTGCTTTCGCATGGAAGGCACTATGAAACAGTTGACTTTGATACCGCCTTGTATTATTATAATGAGGCTATTCGTATAGCCCAAACTAATAATTGGCCGGAACTACATGCTAAGGCTCTTATTAATGTTGGTTTTGCTTACAGATATGGTATGAATTCCGAGCTATCGATCGATTACCTTATTAAGGGGTTAGCCATCTATGAGGAACTGAATAACAAAGATCAGCAACTTGATTGTTATTATAACCTTGGAACTTTTTATGGCTACTTTGAACGATATGCAAAGTCTATTGAGAATTTCAATCAAGCTGTAACGCTTGGGATTGAACTAAACAACAAAACGCGTTTGGCCGCCACCTATAATAACCTGGGACTCATGTATCATTATACTGGCCAGTACCACAAAGCCAATGAATATCATTATAAATCACTTGAAATTAAAGAGAGTATTGGGGATAAATCCATTGGGTTAACTCTGCTTAATATTGGGCTAAATTATGCTCAACAGGAAGATTTTGAACGAAGTTTAGAACAATATAATAAAGCTTTATTGCTCTTTCAAAAATCGGAAAAGAAGACGAGTATAGCACTCGCATTTAAAAATATTGGAGATTTGTACTCCACGCAAAATCTATTTGATAGTGCAATACAATACTATAACAAGGCTTATGTAATCTATCAAGAGCAGCAGGACTTAATTGCCATCGCAAGGCATCACATGGTGATGGGAGTAATTGAGCAGAAGCAGGGCAATTATAATGCAGCAAGTAACAGGTATGATGAAGCCCTGGCTGATTTGCCAGAGAATGGAAGTAGAAGGCTACGCTTTGCAATTTATTCAAATATTGCCGATTTAGCTTTAATATTAGCAGACTCACTTTCTTCGAACTATTTACAAACCGCACTGGAATATGGAAAAGAAATGCTAAAGATTGCTAGCGAAATCGGTTCAATTTCGATGAAGGCAACAACTTATGATGTTCTTTTTCAAACATACTCCCGTATGGATTATAAGAATGAGGCCTTGTTTTATGCGAACAAGGTTATTGTTGCAAAAGACTCATTAAATTCCAAGCAAAAGCAAAAGACCATTAGCGATATTCAAATTAAATATGAAACCGAGAGAAAAGAGTTGGAGATTGAACTTTTAAATAGTCAAAACAAACTCATCACAACAAGTCTGGATAGAAGCCAGATGGTGCGTAAAAACCAGTCATTGCTAATTTATTTCTTGATGGGAGGTTTTCTGTTAATTGGTGTTTTTGTGCTTATAATATTCAGGTTTTACAGGAAAAGCAAACAAGCCAATAAAGAATTGCTTTCAAAGAATAAGATCATAATTAAGCAAAAGGAAGAGAAGGAGTTGCTGCTGAAAGAAATGCATCATAGGATCAAGAATAATCTTCAATTGATTTCAAGTCTTTTTGAGTTACAATTGCGCAGTAGTAAAGATGCAGCAGTAAACGAAGCTTTGATTGATAGTTTGCATAGGGTTGGATCTATAGCACTGATTCATCAGGTGCTGTACCAATACGAAGATGATAGAAAAATTTCTATTGAAACGTTTGTTCAGGAATTGGTAAAACAAATTGTTAGTTCATTTCAAAATAATCAGACCATTGATTATAGACTAGTAATTCCTTCGTCAATAAAGTTTGATATGCAAACCACCATCCCGCTGGGTTTAATCATTGCTGAGCTTATTACCAACTCGTTTAAATATGCGTTTAAAAAAAACACAGGGGGGGCATTCACTATTAAACTAGAGCAAGGGGTAAATGACTCTTTTTTCCTGGAAGTAGGAGACAATGGCAAAGGACTTCCGGAGGATTATAATTTTAACTCGGCAAAAACATTGGGACATAGATTAATAGGAAGATTAGCCAAGCAGTTGGGAGGTAAGCTTAAATATAATTATTCCGATGGTGCAAGATTTATTTTATCTTTCACTATTGAAAAAAGAAATTAGATGAGTGCTATTAAGGTTTTAGTGGTTGAAGATGAAATTGTCGTTTCGATGTTGATTGAAGACTTGCTGAGCGAATTAGGCTATGATGTGCTTGAGGCGAGCAGCACATATGAAATGGCAATTAATTCGCTGGATAACGACAAACCAGATATTGCGCTGCTTGACATTGAGCTGGCAAGTGAAAAAACAGGCATTGATGTGGCACAGTACATTGTTGAACATATTCATATCCCGTTCATATTTTTAACCTCAAAGGCCGATCCGCGCACTGTTAATCGGGTTAAACAATTAAATCCTCCCGCTTATTTGGTTAAACCATTTACGCAGGAAGCATTGTATGCATCCATTGAATTGGCGCTGTTCAATTTTAAACCGCTAAACAACCCGGAGGAAGAGCGTCAGAATGTTATTATAAAAGATTCCTTTTTTGTAAAAGGTACCAATCGATTTCATAAGGTTAAGCTCTCTGAAATTCTCTTTGCTAAAAGTGATCATGTGTATGTGCAAGTGTACACCAATGACGGAAAATGTCATCTAATACGCTCATCTATGAATAGTTTTATAGAAGACCTGCCAATTAATTTTTTCCGTGTACATCGTTCATATACTGTCAACCTTGATCACCTGAAGGCAATTAATTCAACCTGTCTCTTTATAAACGATCATGAGATCCCTATTGGCGCTAATTATCGAAGCCTTGTAATGCAACAAATCAATGTAAAGTAGTGCTATTTGATCCTTTATTCTAGAAGAGAATATTTCCTCATTTTCAATGTTTAGCAAACTTTCTCATCATCTTCTCTGCTGTATGTGCTGTTGCCCGTACGATTTCTTTCCTTAATTTTTGTTGTTCAGAACAAATCAGCCATGATTCAGAACAATATTTTGTTATCCCCTATTTAAAGCTGTTTGTTTAGAGTATGAATCAAAATAGTAGTGAAAAGAAGTGTGCCTAATATGAAGTTGGATATTAAAAAGCACATAAGAAATTTGCCTGCGTTTTTTTCTTTTTCAGGGAAGTTAATTCTGCATGTTCAGGCTTCTTTGAACAATCCGGTAATCATTGATAAAACAATGGTGATTAGCTCTTATTTGAGGTTCAACTTAAATTGTAACCATAGCAGCATACCTGCGGGTGTTAGCGCTTGCAACTAGCCACTTCCCTTTTGTTTATAATGCAGATCAGTAAATAAATAATATATAGTTTATGAAGATGAAATACTTAATTTTTAAAAGCATGCTGGTAATCCTTTTTTTAAGCATTACTTGTAGTAGTGGGGCACAAACCGGCACCTTGGCCGACCCTTATGTAATAGACCAGTTTCCACATACGGAGTACAATTTCAACTCCAATGGAGGAGAAACTGCCACAGGTATGACGGGATCCTGCTTTACATTACCATGTTGCTCAATAATGGTATTTAAAGTGGTTTTACCTTCAGACGGCGTGTTGTATATGGAGATGACCAATTTTGTTCAGTTAGCTGGTAGTATGCTTGCGTATCGCCCTATTGTCTCCAATCCTACTTCTTTTTCAGACTTACAATACATTTCTGCAACCCCTGGTAATTTTTGTGGGTTTAAAGACTCTTTACTCTTGGGTCGTGCGTATTATGATTGGCGTCACACTCCTTACGGTCAAATACCTACTAATTTAAGTGGTCTTGATGCTGTGTACGATTTCAATAATCCCAGTGATGCTGGGTTTTTTCCTGCAGGCGATTACTACGTTTTGGTTTTTAATGAAAACCAACAGTCCACTATAGGTCTTGGTACGACTTCTGATCTAACATTTGAATTTGCCGAAGCTTGTGCACCCTTAAGTGCTCCTGCTGCATTGGCATTTGATAGCATAATAATCAATTCAGTGTCAGATACAATTGGTTTTTATATTAAAAATGAACGTCAATTAGCTGTTATTATTGACACCAGTAATGTGTTGATATCAGGAACAGATGCCTCGCAATTTAGTGTATTGACTTATCCAGACACGATTTTAACAACAGGTGATTCAACATATATGCAGGTGGTTTTCATGCCTACCTCAGAAGGTGGAAAACTAGCCTCTATTAATATACCATTTGCAGATACCGTTTGTAGCGCTTCAAATACTATTACATTAAATGGTTTTGGTAAAATTATGTCTGCTACTATAACAGCTCAAACCGACATACTATGTAGCGGTTCCTCATCTGGGGTATTGACAGCTACAGCAACAGATGGGATAGCTAATTTTTCTTATTCATGGAGTAACGGTGAAGCTACATTAAATACTCCTGCCACTACCAATTCAATTTCTGGTCTTGTTGCAGGAACTTATACGGTTACGGTTACTGATGGAAATAGCGTAACAGCTGCAGCAACCTACACATTGGTTGAGCCAATAGCACTTACGGGAATAGATGTTCAAACCGTTTGCGATTCTTACACATGGATAGATGGTATTGTATATACTGAAAGTAATAATACTGCGACACATAATTTAACAAGTGTATTGGGTTGTGACTCCCTGGTTACACTCGACCTTACTGTAAACCACACCGACCTTAGCCAAGACACCCTTGCAAATGAAACCATCTGTGAAAACGAATCAGTTGATTTCGCAAGTTATACCGAGTATACCTCATTTGCCGAATTTAATAAAGCCGACCACGACTGGATTAATATAGATGATGTTCGTGATTCCATTAGTGGTACCAATCGTTCTATGTTTTTATGGATGAAACAAACTACCACGGTTAGCAGCGAGACACAAGTGTTGCTTGCTATTAATACTTCATCAGGAGGGAATATTTGCAACCTGCAAATAAACACCAACGAGCAACTGAGTATTTACGACGGGTCAAATACCCAATCAACAGGAGTTGCGGTTACCGATGGGAAATGGCATCATGTGGGGTATACCTACGATGAAGCTACCAATCAAACAAAGATCTACATCGATGGTGAAGTAAAGGATACTTACACGAATTCACAATCCATTACTGCCACCTCGTTACTATCCATAGGGCAGGAGTATGATAGTGGTCCCTCGAAGGGGAATTACTTTGAGGGCGAAATGACACAAGTTTCAATTTGGAATGAAGTTTTAGACTCCGCCGACATTGCCTTACTTATGCAAGGAGCAATTGAAAACAGTCATCCAAAATACAATAAGCTAAAAGCCTATTACCCGATGAACCTTTCCTGTGGCGACGATTTATCGGAGGTAATCGATGCAAGCGGAAATGCTTTTCATGGAACGGCTTCGGCAACTGCTATTCAATCGATAAGTGCTTTGGAGGAGATATCCGGATTTAATACCAGCTCTTATTTTAACTCTACATGGGAGCAAAATGGCAGCGTAGTTTCCAATGCCAATATATTACAACTAAACGGGCTTTTATCCGAAGCCGGGAATTATCAATTGAAATTAATTAGCGATTATTTTACAATTACAGATGATTTTACAATTATTCATTGCTCTTCAGTTGGCTCCTTGGTAATAACAGAGATTATGTATAATCCGCCAGAATCAGGAGCCGATTCAACCGAATTTATTGAAATCTATAATACTGGAACTACAGCTTTGGATATAAGCGGATACGCTTTTGCGAATGGAATCACATTTACTTTCCCTGCAAATTCCATAATTGCAGGAGAATCATATGTGGTCGTTGCAGTTGATTCAATAGCCCTATTTAATACCTGCGGGTTTTCGGGTTCCTATCAGTTTTCTGCCGGCAGCTTATCCAACGGTGGAGAGCCTATTACTTTGGTAGATGGTTCAGGGATTACCGTTGACTCACTTCGATATGACGATGTCGCTCCATGGCCGACACTTTCTGATGGGCAAGGATATTCGATCGTTTTATGCGATCCAACACAAGACAATAAACAGAGTGAAAATTGGTCGCTTTCGGCAAGCGATGCGAGTATTATTGTAGATGGCAAAAACGTTTATGCTAGCCCGGGTACCAGTGATGATGCATGTAATTCAACTTGTCAGCCCACTGCATCAACCCTTACACCTGTTGATTGTGGCAGTTATTTGTCGCCAAGTGGAAATTACAATTGGTTTGTTTCAGGTACTTACACCGATACCCTTTTAAATGAACAAGGATGTGATAGCGTAATTACGATAAATCTTACCATTAATCAACCAAACACAGGAATCGACACACAAACCGCTTGTGATTCCTACACCTGGATTGATGGAAATACTTATACGGCGAGCAACTCAACAGCTACCCACACCTTAACCAATGTGGCCGGCTGCGATTCTGTGGTTACTTTAAATTTAACCATTAATAGTACAGTCCCTACGCTATTATCTAGTATTTCTATTGATAGCAATGAAACTTGCTTTAATTCAGAAAACGGTGCTGCCTCTGCTAATGCCACAGGAGGTACAACTCCATATTCGTATGTATGGAACAATTCGGCTACTACAGCTTCAATAACCGGAGTAGGGGCAGGTACTTATACCGTAACCATTACAGATGACAATGGTTGTACGTCAACAAGCAGTGGAACAGTTACTGAACCAATAGCGATGGTTGCTTCAGCAGTGGTTGACTCAAATGTTACTTGCAATGGTTATAATGATGGCGGTTTAACTTCATCGGCTACAGGAGGAACCACACCTTATTCTTATGAATGGAGTAATGGAGCATCTACTGCAGCTATCGCTGGAATTGCTGCAGGTGTGTATACTGTAACCATTAGCGATTCGGAAGGTTGTACTTCATCAAATAGTATGGAGGTTACACAACCAGATAATCTTGAGATTTCAAGTGCGGTAAGCAATATATCCTGTAATGGATTAAACGATGGAGCGATAGATATAGATGCTAATCAGGGAGAAACAATACTAATAGGAAGTCACTCACAAAGTTTTACAAGTGGTTTAACACGAGGCTATTGGTTTCAGGCACAGTCTGATTTTACAATAACATCCATAATGGCTGCCAGAGATAATAATAGTGCAGCTACAAAGCAGTCAATTCAGGTGGTTGATTTTGGAACAACAAGCCCTGGATCTTCGTCCGCATTTACAACACTTTTTTCCATAATTAGTGCAGATTCAGGCTGGGTTAGTTGCAGTGTGCCTTTCGAACAAGGGCGTTATTATGGAGTTATGGGAGCAAAACACGATGAAGGATCAACAACCATGTATAATTCTTATACAACTAATGGTTCCCATAATATAACCATAGACGATGAGCTTACTGTTTGCTCAAGAATGTACTATCAAAATTCTCTGGCTAGTGGTGTTGCAGCTTCTGGATCATTCTCATGTATTACTACAAGCCAACTCGGACGAATTCATATGAAAACGGGATTACCTGCGTCATTTTTATGGAGCGGAACTTCTGGATTTACTTCAACGAATAAAGATATTTCAGGTTTGTCTCCAGGACAATACTCTTTAACAGTAACAGATGCCGATGGTTGTGCTACAACAAGTTCATCAACAGTTAATGAGCCTGCTACTATATTGGCTTCAGTGGTTGTTGATAGTAATATTTCATGTAATGGTTATTCTGATGGCGGCATGACTGCTTCTGCAACAGGAGGAACAGCTACATATTCTTATACCTGGAACAATGGAGCGACAACAGCATCAGTAACTGGGCTTTCAGCCGGAACCTATACGGTGACTGTGACCGATGTTAATGGATGTACAGCAGTAAATAGCGAGCAAATCACCGAAGCTTCATCTATTGTGGTTTCAATAATGGTTGATAGTAATGTTTCCTGTAACGGCCTGACAGACGGAGGC
>JBFHES010000148.1:0-11814 GCA_041584015.1 Bacteroidales bacterium | reverse complement strand
GAAAAGTGCTGCGGTTTCTTTCTTAATTTCAACGCCTCAAACCGGGGTCGATTCCATTATGGTTACCTATTCTCTACTCGGTTTACCTTTTGCCATTGTGCGCCCAATAATTGCGCTTTTTACAGGAATTGCTGGAGGGCTCTTCACTAAAAAACTATTAAAAGATGACGACCAAGCACCGGTAGTAGTTAAGGCAAAAAAAGCAAATACTGATTCTCGGCCAAAGGGAAATGTTGTATCAAGAATTGCGAAGTATGCTTTTAAGGACTTTATGGATGATATTTCGAAATGGCTTGTAATCGGATTATTGCTCGCTGCAGCAATAGACGTGCTGGTTCCAGAAGATTTTTTTGCAACACAGGCAAATAATAAAATTCTGCAGATGTTCATCATTCTGGCAGCATCCATACCATTATATGTATGTGCCACCGGATCGGTGCCAATAGCAGCCGTGCTATTACTTAAAGGCATTTCTCCGGGCGCAGCTTTGGTATTCTTAATGGCCGGGCCAGCTACCAATGCAGCAACCATAACTGTTATTGGCAATTCATTTGGCAGAAAAGCGCTGATTGGCTACTTGGTTTCAATAATATCAGGTGCGGTAATGTTTGGATTAATCATAGATTATTTGTTGCCATCTGCACTCTTTCTTTCGCCCATACTCAGCCATGCAGCACATGGTAACCACCACGAAATGTTACCAATGTGGTTAAGCTATGGGTCAAGCATCGTATTAAGTATTTTGTTGTTATTTTCGTTGATTAGAAAAATGGGCTGGATAAAACCAGCTGCAAAAAATAATACTTCTGATATGAATACAAATGCAAACAGTACTGTTGTTAAAGTTGAAGGGATGACCTGCAATCATTGCAAGGCTAATGTAGAAAATGCGCTAAACGCACTTGAGGGTATTGAGATACTGAACACCGACATTCAGCAAAACACCGTTGAAATTGCGGGCGAAAACATTAAGCTTGATGTTATTAAAACTACAGTGGAGAAGATTGGATATAAATTCGCAGGTAAGATTTAACAAAACACCCTAACTTGCAAGAAATAGCCCTCGATGGAATTCACCTATAAAATACGAAACACAATAAGTAACAAGCACATCAGCACTAACAATGCTGACACCGAACAGATGCTTAGACGTTTCGAGGCGGCTATTTTAAATGATGAAAATACAGATGTTCAAATTCAACAATCGAAAATAAGTTACTTAACCAGAAACAGCTTATTTCGAATAAAATATCAGGTTGAGCTAGATCTGCATATTGGAGACAGTGCAACGGAGATTAACTATAGCATCAATCTCATCGAAATGTTTAAGATCAATATTGCGGTTGCACTCACGGCAGTTTTCTTGGCGCGCATGTCCATTCTTGATTTCATCTATTTATTCTTCCTAATTTTTATTCTGTTCTACTTGCTCAATAGGTTCTTTATCATCCTTAACATAAAAAAAACAATTTTAAGAGTATTTGACTCTTTTGATAATGTTACACAAAGCATCGTTCAAGAAGGCTCGTACATGCACGATGCAAGTAGATGTCCGGCCTGTGGCAACAATATACTTGGAGATGAGATTAAATGCCCTTCGTGTGGTTTGCATTTACCCCGAAGAGGAAAAAACCAGCGACAGGTGAGAATTCCAACTGAAGAATTGAATATTAACTACGAGTTTAAAGAAAAGCCCAAGAAGCCGGAAGCATGAGAATTGCCGCCCAATATATTTTCACCAATCAAGCTGAGCCTATTAAAAATGGGTTCATAGAATTGAAGGCTGATACAATAATTGACGTTGGACAATTTGATTCGGGAATTCAGGAATCCTACGAGATGGTTTTCTTTAACGGAGTAATTATTCCTCGTATCAACCAAACTCAGATTACTCGAACCGAAACTTTACATCCAGCAATGACTCTCAGTGCGGATGATCTCCTTAATCAATTCTCAAGTGAACACCAGTTCGAAAAAAACCCAACAGTACTTTTCGAAACGGATAATATGCTTAGCCAACTAAAGCTGTTGAACCAACATTTTAAGAAACACCGTTTCGAAGAAATTCTTCGATGGTTAACGAGTGCAAGCATCTCAATTAATACCAAGCCTGATTTTGTAGGTATCGATGCTTTTAATTTCGAGACTATGAAACCGACCTCCAACAGCCATCTAATTGAATTTAAGTATTAATGAATAAGCTTGATACTGAAAATAAGGGCCATTCATTTATAGCGGGATTTGCGGTAATTATCTTCGTAATGTTGCTTACAACTGTAACAGCCACTGCACAGGCCTATGCAGAATACTACAAACTCTTTGGTAAAATAAAATCGGAATATTATCTGGAAAATGATTTAAGGCAAGGCAAGCATACCTTCTGGTATTTTAATGGAAAAAAAGAAGTAGAAGCAAGCTACACCAACGACACTCTAGACGGATCGATAATTGAATGGTATAAAAACGGCCAAATAAAATACATAGGAAAATACACTGATGGCTTACAATCCGGCAAATGGCTCTACTATTACAAAAATGGAAAAACAAAGGAGCAGCAATTCTTTGTTAAGGGCGTACAGGATGACTATTGGATTCAATGGTATAAGAATGGACAAATGAAAGAACGAGCCTTTTACGTGGCCGGAACTCTTGAAGGCACCTGGACCAGCTGGTACAAGAACGGAGGCTTTAAAGAAACCGGCAGAGTAAAAAACGGACAAAAGCACGGCACCTGGACCGAATTCTTTACCAACGGACAAAAGCGGATGCAAATAACCTACCGCGAAGGGGTAGCAATAAGCTACCCACGTCGATGGTGGTCAAATGGTAAGGTTGATGAAGATATTTAGGCTATTTATTTTGCAGGAATTCAGCCGCAAGCTTATCTGCATTCAGAATATGCCCATTAAACCAATCCTCTAATATTAATAGTAATCGGGCGCATATCTTCTTCTCACCATCCTTATATTTTTGCTGTAAATCAACAATCTGTTTAATGAACTTATAATGTTCCTCCCGGTGCAATTTAAAATCAGGATATTTATTTTCACGAAGCATGATCTCCTCCTCCATAAAGTAGTTTTCCACGTAATAAATAAGTCTGAAGAATACTAACGAAATCTCTTCTTCGCAACTTCGTTCCTTAATTACCCTTTTAGAGAAATTAATAATATCAAGGAATTTTTTGTGATGGTTGTCGTAAATTTCGTTACCAAAACTAAACTCCTCTGTCCATGCCCAATCTTCTGTTTGCTCTGTTTGAATCATATATTCTCATTTAATTTCTATCAAAGATTACGATTAATGATTGAGTACACTATGATAAATATCAGAACCAAGCGCTGATAATTATCATTTAATTAAGGACTTGAAGAGCCGCTCTAGCTTGTAGAGCTCTGCCGGGGCAAAAAGCTAGTCGTGCAATGTTCTTTATAGATACATTTAATTTACCTTTGCCGCTTGATTTTTTGATTATGGCAACATTCCTTTTTGATAAAATAATTTTCGGCCCAATAAAAAGCCGCCGACTTGGAAGTTCACTTGGTGTTAACCTTTTACCCAACCACAGCAAACTATGCAATTATAATTGTATTTACTGCGAATGCGGATGGACCAAAGATCATCCAGCTACAGACAATAAGTTCCATTCACGAGACGAGGTTAGCTTATTACTTGAAGCAAAATTGAAGGATATGAATCAATCTGGCCAAGAGCTAGATGTTATAACCTTTGCTGGTAATGGCGAACCCACTATGCATCCAAACTTTCATGAAATAATCGACGATACCATTGCCTTACGTAACGCGCATTATCCATCGGCAAAAATTGCAGTTCTATCGAATGCAAGCATGATTGCAAAAGCATCTGTGCGTGAAGCCTTAGATAAAATAGACGACAATATCTTGAAATTAGATTCCGCAATTGAAGCAACGAATATAATTATGAATCAACCTCGATTCAAGTTTAATATCGTTAAGCTCATAGATAACCTGAAAGCATTTAACGGAAATTTCATTCTTCAAACAATGTTTCTTAAAGGAAACTATAACAGCCAGTCGTTTGACAATACCACCGAAAAAGAAATAAGCGCCTGGATTGATGTAGTTCGGGAGCTATCCCCTAAAATGGTAATGATTTATACAATTGCGCGTGACACACCACACAACGATTTAGTTAAGATTGAAATTGATCAATTAAATAGCATTGCAATACGTGTGCGTTCGCTTGGCATTGAAGTTCAGGTTAGCGGCTAGAGAAGATATAAGAATAGAAGAAATAAAAAATGGCGCATTTGAAAATCAAATGCGCCATTTTTGTGCTTGCTATTTTTTATAGTATTTCATCGCTTCAGGCAAGAAAGCCTTTAAGTCAGCAATTCTGGTTTTATGACTCGGGTGTGTACTTAAAAACTCCGGAGTACTAGTTCCTCCTCCTGTTGCCATTCGTTCCCAAAAACCAATTGATTTTGACGGATCGTACCCTGCCATGGCCATAAAGATCATTCCCATTTTGTCGGCCTCACTTTCGTGACTTCTTGAATATGCCAAAGTGCCCAATGTTGAGCCTAACCCATAAGCCATATTAAATATCTCCTTGGTCTGCTCTGGCTTCTCGCGCAAGGCTACATCTAAGCCAATAGCTCCAAACGTCACCATTAATTGTTGGCTCATTCGCTCATTGCCGTGACGAGCTACAGCATGTGCAATCTCGTGCCCCATTACACAAGCAAGACCTTCATCATCTTTTGTAAATGGAAGAATTCCTGTATAAACCACAACCTTTCCACCTGGCATACACCAGGCATTTGGTGTATTATCATCTACCAGATTAAACTCCCAACTAAAATTCTTTAATCGCTTTGCCATATCATTTTTACGCATGTACTTTCCAACGGCATGTGAGATTTTGCGACCGATAATTTCCACCTGCCTTGCCTTCGGGTCACTACTTGGAACGGGCGTATTGGTTTTTAAAAAATCATTATAACTAGCCAAACTCATTTCAGTCATAATGGATTCTGGAAGCAAGTTAACCTGACGACGACCTGTTATAGGTACCTTAGAACATGAATCGAAAAGTAAGGGTAATAGCAACAAAATGACGATGTATTTTTTCATAGTTTAAAAGATTAGCGTTAACACAATTATAACTTAACCACAGCTTGTGCAGCAAGCCTAAATTTAACAACTTATAAATTCAATACTGCTAAGTTAGTTCAAATATAACGAACAATAAATTGGGAAATGATCGGAATACTCAATTTTGTCCAACTCATATTCCAGCGATCTAATGGACGGGCTATGCAAAATATAGTCAATTCTATAGGAAGGAACTTTACCATTGTAGGTTTTCGAAATTCCAGAGCCAGACTCTACAAAGGCATCAACCATGTCGCCTCTAATTGTTTGGTAGGCATAGGAAATGGGAGTATCGTTAAAATCGCCACAAACAACCACAGGGTATGGAGAAGATTGAATATGTGTGGCAACTTTCTCTGCCTGACTAGCCCTTTGCTTATAGGCATTTTTCAATCGTTCCACTATATCTTGCGCCTCCTTTATATTTTTATCCTTGGTATCAAGAGTAATTGAATCGAAAAGGGTGTATGTACTTGGGTTGAGCGAAGTAGATTGAAGATGAATGTTATAAATTCTTGTAATACCTGAATTCACCTTCACATCAGTATATATGGCAAAGTTGGAAGAATTTTCGAAACGAATAACTCCTTTGTCTTTGATAGGAAACTTACTTAAGGTAACTAATCCTGAATTAGATTTTTTATGAACCCACTCTGAATGCACCTTACGCCCTTTTGTAATTGAGGCAAGCCGTTTGTTCGAATTTACGTTCTTGTATTTACCATTGGAGAATTCCTGAAAACAAATAATATCCGCATCAAGATTGCTAATGTATTCAATCATTTTAGCTGATGCATCATCGTCGTTGGTCCAATTAAACTTATCGAAATAACGCACATTATAGCTTAGTAGTTTCGATTTCTCACTTCCGGCAAACTCATCGTTTTTCATATTTATTTGAAAGGTATTGCCTAGAAAAGTCCAGCCAACCGCTATAGCTACCAACGAATACAAGAAATACCAACGCCCCTTATACATCCAAAAAACCAGAAAGAATATATTAACAAGCAGTATGTACGGGTACATTAAGCCAAAAAATGCCAATGGCCAAAACGACTCAGGACTAACATTTACTGACAAATATGAAAGTAGTAAACTTAGGACTAGTAAGTAATTGGAAAGTAATAATAGTTTGTAGATGAAATTTTTCACACCTTTTACTTTTTATTGCTGTAGTTGAATAGTATTTCTTTTTCGGTTTTTGATAAACTATCGTAGCCCGATTTGGATATTTTCTCAAGAATAGCATCAATCTTTGCCTGGTCGATGTTTCGCTTCTCGTTGTATTGCATATCCGTCATAGGCTTTTTATGCGTTACCTTCATATTGCTGCGTGGTTTGAACCAGGCAAAAACCATGTTCATAAAACGATCAAATCTTCGCGCAATGTCCTTCCCATTTCTAAGACTCCGGATATACCAATATCCCCAAACAGCTCCACCAATATGAGCTAAATGCCCACCTGCATTACCTAAAGGAAGTTGAAATAAATCGAGCACCACAAATATGATGGCAATGTATTTTATTTTAACCGGTCCTAAAAACGGCAAATACACTTCGTAATCTGGAGCGTAAACAGCAGTTGCCACCACTACCGCCATTACGGATGCCGAAGCACCTAGTGCAATTGAAATTTCGACACTTGCTTTAAAGGCCGGGAAGATGTTAAAAGCTACGACATAAAACGCGGCACCAACAAGGCCTCCAACTAAATATACACTTAGCAGTTTTTTCTCATGCAGGAATCTTAAAAATATTTTCCCAAACCAGAACAGCCATAACAGGTTAAAAAATATGTGCCAGAAACTCTCATGTAAAAACATATATGAGAAGATAGTCCATGGTTTTTTTATCAGTAACGACAGATCAGCTGGGATGGACAGAAGGTTTACGACAGAAAAATAAGGCGATTCTACTTGGAATAAAAACGAAATAATATTAGCAAGTATCACCAGCACGAATACACCTAAATTAATATAGATGAGTTTAGTGAGGTTGGAACCCTCCTTAAATGTTGCTTTTATTTCTTCAACTATGTCCATCTGATTTCAACCTTTAAACTTTTGAGGTATCTTTGCTACTTATGAATACAAAGATAGGAAATGATTTTTTCTACTTTTGCAGAACTAGAATTTTAAGAAATTATTACATACATGGAAACAGTTGTTAGCGGAATCAGATCGACAGGAAAATTACATTTAGGCAATTATTTTGGTGCCATACGGAACTTTATTAAAATGCAGCACGAGCATAACTGCTACTTTTTTATTGCAGATTATCACTCGCTTACAACGCATCCAACGCCGGGAGATTTACACGGAAATGTAAAAAGGGTACTTGCAGAATATTTGGCAACGGGAATTGATCCGGATGTAGCAACCGTTTACGTTCAGAGCGATTTACCTGAAATTGCAGAATTATACTTGCTTTTAAACATGAATGCCTATGTTGGTGAACTGGAGCGTACCACTTCCTTTAAGGATAAAATTCGTCAGCACCCGGAGAATGTGAACGCAGGTTTGCTTACTTATCCGGTGCTAATGGCAGCCGATATTATCATTCATCATGCAGCTAAAGTTCCTGTAGGAAAAGACCAGGAGCAAAACCTCGAGATGGCAAGAAAGTTTGCAAAGCGCTTCAACCACATGTATCAAACAGAATACTTTACAGAGCCTCACCCATACAACTTTGGAGAAGCTTTGGTAAAAATCCCAGGGCTGGACGGTTCCGGTAAAATGGGTAAATCAGAAGGGAATGGTATTTATTTATCAGATACCGAAAAAGAGATTAAAAAGAAGGTGATGCGCGCTGTTACTGATGCAGGACCAACTGCTCCAAACTCAACTCCTCCAGAAGCCATTACAAACTTATTCACCTTAATGAATGTAGTTTCTACACCTGATACATTAGACCATTTTAAAAATGCTTACGCCGATTGTTCCATTCGCTATGGCGATATGAAAAAGCAACTGGCAGAAGACATCAATATTTTTGTAGCACCTATTAGAGAACGGATTGAAGACCTTTACAGCAACGATGAATATTTACGTAAAGTAGCGAAGAACGGTGCAGACAAGGCTCGCGAAAGCGCAGCACGTACGGTAAAAGAAGTAAGAGAACTTATTGGATTCAGACATTTTTAATCTACAGCTATGAAGATCATATGTATTGGCCGAAACTATGTTAACCATGCCAAAGAACTAAACAACCCGGTTCCGGCCAAACCTGTGTTCTTTCTTAAGCCAGATTCATCGGTACTATTAAAAAACCGTCCGTTTTACATTCCTGCCTTTTCCAACGAAATACACTATGAGGTGGAGTTGGTTATTAAAATAAGTAAGGTGGGTAAAAACATTGCAGAAAAGTTTGCCCATCGTTATTACAATGAGATTGGACTGGGTATTGACTTTACTGCACGCGACCTACAGAACGAATGCAAACAAAAAGGGCTCCCCTGGGAAATTGCCAAAACCTTTGATAACTCAGCAGTTTTAAGTGAGTTTGTACCCCTAAGCGATTACGATAATATCAGTAATATTGATTTCAGCTTAATGAAAAACGGCACGATGGTACAGCAGGGTAACTCTGGCGACATGCTATTTAATGTTGATTTTCTGATTTCCTATTTATCGCAGTTCTACACCTTAAAAATGGGCGACTTAATTTACACAGGAACACCAGCTGGAGTTGGCCCCGTGGCAATTGGTGATCACTTACAAGGATCGATTCAGGATAAAGAACTGCTCAATTTCAAGATCAAGTAGAAAGCACAACTATTCATGGAAAAGAAAAACTGGAAATTTAAATTAGGTCTCATATTAGTTATTGTTTCCATCCCTCTATTTCTGGTACTTCCATTTATTTACTTATTGGGCTACGAAGCGGCAACAACAGTTACCATTACAACAGTTACTTTTGTAGCCGCAGAGGTATTGTTTTGGGCAGGCGGATTACTTCTTGGCAAGGAGCTATTCACGAAATATAAGTCCTATCTGAATCCTAAAAACTGGTTTAAGAAGAAAGATGAAGAAACAGACGCAACTGACAAATTATAGAATAAATGAAGTGTCGTTAGCATAGGATTACCAAAACTGCAGACATTCACATGAACGGCTTTTCTTTAAGTCACTGAAAACCTGTCCTAAAAAACATCATCTAACTAGAATTGCAAAAATTATTTCGGTATAAAAAATTATTTCGGTATAATTGTATTCATGAAATTAACTGCTATTCTCCTTCTTTTGTTTGTAATAAATTTAAAGGCATTTGCTCAGGACGGTAAAACAACACCACCCCGGCATATTACACTTGGCATTGTTACCGGCTATAATTTCACAACTTTTGAAGAAGCAGGTATTGACTTTGAAATGGGTTCTCGTCCTTTCGTTGGACTAAACTTAACAAACCATAAAAAGCGCAAACTCAATTTTACTGGCTCGGTTCTGGTTTCAGCAAAATCTTCGATACAAACGACACCCAACTTCTACAAACCGTTAAACCTTTATCTGGAGCTAAATGGCTGCGCGCAAGTCAGGATTATCGACCCTATTTATATTAACGCAGGATTATCTTTCGGCGCCCTTACAAATCAGATGAGAGTTACTAATAGTCAATTAAAATGGTTTGGCTATGAGTACGACGGAAACTCAGGATACCAATCAGAGTTAAACATAATCACAGGGCTTGAGATGTGTTTCACGCCAAATTCACGAATCTTATTCAACTATAACATCCCAATCACAAAGGCAAAACATCGCAACTTTCAGATTGGCTTTAAAATTTTATTAAATAACAGGATCCCACGTAAGAGTAAAAAGGTTGAGCGTAGGAAAAAAGCAGAGGCAGAAATTAAACAACTTCATGCAGGCATTTTGCTGGTAAGGCTAAAAACATCGAATAATAAAATAAAAGCACTAAAACAAGTTGGTCTTTTAGAGCGCGCCTCGGAAGTAGCAAACAAGCAAGTTATCATCAACAAAAAAATAGTGCAGGCTTTTAATAACTATTTCACTTTTTGTCCGGTTGTTTTCTTTAACGACACCTCATCTCGACGTGTTCTGGCAAAAGACTACAGCAATATTTTCCTGAATGATAATCTGGAAATCGACACAAGTATTCATATCAATAAAGAACAAGCCATTTTCACTGCTGAGTTTGATATGATAACACAAGACACTACCGCACATTTATCGCATTATAGTTGGAACCGCAACACCAAGAAGATAGATGCAAATTATTATACAAGTTCAAGCGATGATGATTTTATGGCACTGATCATTAAGGACGAGAATTTCATTCAGCTCAACCGCCCATTTAGATTTCAGGTTAGAGCAGCATTTATTTCAGTAGACGAACACCCTGAAGAGCTACTGATTATTGCACCTCTTTTCCTTTTAGGTCTGAAAACAAATTACAATAAAACGGTTGAAAAGATGAACCGCAATTTATTTAACTATCACGATCACGCCCTTTATTTACAGCAGAGGCAAGAGGATGATTACTAATCTGAATTTAATAAACAATTACTTTAATCGATACACGGCATAGTTTTCAGTAAGCGCGGATTGAAAATCAACAAGCATTTCAGAAGCTTCATGAAAAGCCTTAAACTCGTCGGGTGCCCATGTAAAATGCCTGTTATAATGTATTGGGTAATCCACTGAATCCTCGTTAGCTAATTCGGGTAAACCAAACAGCATCAATACCGGACGATTTTCAAGTTTCTCAATTCGTTGTGCCGCTTTTAGAAATTCTGACAAACTGAACTCAGTCCTATTCTCTTTTGTAAAACTTGTCACTTTGCCATAGCGCTCCTCACGCGGGAAATAAATATCATTATCAGCATAGTAGGGTAAGCTCTCCAGATAGTAGTCAGGTTCCGACATTAGAATCGCATCATTATATACGTCATGGGTAGCAAGAAATTGGGCCATTGCTTTAGAAGAGCTATAATCTTTCATTATGTCGTTTGCCACCAGCACTTGGGTCGATCGAAGATGAAACAAGAACACCAATGGAATAAGCACAGAGAGTGATACCCTGTTCATAACAATCAGAGGCAGCCTAAACTTGCGCTTATCATCTCGCTTAACTTCTGCACTTGCAATCCAGTACAATGCAATTACAAAAATAAAAATCAACCCTTGATGTCGGTAATAGCCTTGATAAACCAAACCAAAAAAACTACCGAGCAGGATAACCGACAAAATAAATACTACAGCAATTCGGGGCTTTATCAGCAAGCCAAAAAATAGGATCCAGATAACCAGATCACGCACAAAAACAGACTCAACATGAAAGACAATATCGAAATAAGTTCCGGGATGAATCATCATTTGCAGAATCATATGAAAGACATCACCCAACTGAATATTTGAAATTCCGGCAACCGTTGAAGTTTCATCCGGTGTAACCGTAATTACCGAAAACAGCATGGTTGCAAACAATACTATTGAGCCTATAACAAACTGTTTAGATGGAAATTGAAAGTGCAATTTTGCCTTCGGAATCACAGCCTTACTCAGACAGTATGCATAAAGTAAGCCGGCAAGAACGAGCGAATGCGTTTTAGAATTTGCTAATAGCGCCAGCCACAATAAATAGATAAAAGCCCTTGGGGACTTACGCGAATATTCATAAGAAAATAAAAACAAGAACAACATACTGATCCCATAAT
>JBFHES010000147.1:0-11823 GCA_041584015.1 Bacteroidales bacterium | reverse complement strand
GCCAGCGATACAGTATCGGGAACTGTAAAACCATAGAAACGTGTATCGCCCGGAATGGTATTCGAAAGTGTGTACCAAATATTTCCATCCAAGGTGTATTCAGCTGTAAAGTTCCCGGTTGTGCCGTGTGCTTCCCAATGTATTCTTTCCGATGCACCCGGAATCAGACCTTCTCCTCCTATAGGATAAGTCACCATAATTTCGTCATAAATGTATTCGTAAACCAGATAGTATTCCTGTGGTCCTTGCGGTATGGCTGTTCCGTTTATTTTAACATATAGATTTCCTTGAGCCGGATTGGTAATTCGCACTTGCTCCACATTGTTAATGGAGTCGATACCAGGTACGGCAGGGTTGTCTAGTGTAACCGGGTCGGGAGTATGGTCCAATATTAATGGATAATGGATGTTTCCATTTCCATCATTCACGGTCATGTCGAGGTTATTCACCAAAGCAATTGCAGCGGATGTAGAGGCTTCCACATCGTGCCAGTAAACCATTACTCTTAATTCCTTTACACCGGCAGGTATGGCTAAAGTATGGGTGTGCAGGTTGCCGGTGCCTATCATGGCTGAAACGTAGCGTTGCTCTTCCAGTGTTTTGAAGGCTTTGTATGCATTGACTTCACCCCATCCAAATTTAAAATCTGGTCCGGTATTGCCTAAATCAAAAGCCGTGTTTAACAGAGAAGCTTTTAGCAAAGCAGATGGCGCATTGGCGCCGTTATTTAATTCGCGGTATGCCTGATGCAATTGTGTAAGCACGCCTGCGATACCTGGCGCTGCTGCGGAGGTACCACCACCTGGACTATATGCATTGTCCGGGCTGGTAGAATAATGTCCCTGACCATGTGCTGCTATGTCTGGCTTAACACGACCATCAGAGGCTGGGCCGCGACTACTGCTACCGGCAAGTGAATTGTCGTTGTATAAATTTGCGGTAGCAATTACATTTTTTCCAATTTTATGACCACCGGTAACGTTTCCCCATTGTGTTCCTGCTCCGTATCCGCAATCATTATTGTTACTATTACCGGCAGAGAAAACCTGCATTAAGGATGGGTTGTCGTAAATTTCTTCATCTACCAATTGTGTGGTAGAAGTATATCCAGCATTACATCCATTGCTGTATGATGATGAAAATACCATCACGTTGTTATTTTGATGGAGCGCTGTAGTATTTGGTAAAGACGAACTATAAGCCCGTACCCATAGGAATGCGCCGGGTGCCATTCCTCGCATTCTTGGATCAAGGTTTCCTGCTGCACCAACGATACCTACGGTCATGTCGCCATGCGTTCCCGAAAGATCGTTGATCACATCCGATTGGTCGGCGCGTCCTTTGAAATCAATGTGAGGACCTGCAAATCCATCGTCGTTAATGGCCACACTCACTCCAGTGCCGTCAAAATCATAACCGCCAAAATAATCTACATCAATGGCATTTGATCGATGCAAATTACGGCCATCATCAGATTCCGGTTTGCCGGGTTCGCTTTCTAAATCAAGGTATCTAACAAAAGCTCTGTTTGCCAACGCTTGCATTTGTATAGGTGGCAGTTGAATAATGAACATATCAACATGTGCCATTTCTGCAACGATCTCAATGTTCAGTTTGTTTAATTCGGCTCTAACTGAATTGTTATTAATGTCGGAATAGTATTTTAATATCAAGCGTACTTGCTCCTTATGTATCGACCATTCTGGCAGCGTCTCAGCTTCCAGGCGACTATCCATTTTGTCATTTGCAGGAATGGCTGTAAACGAGCGTACTTGAAGAGCTCGTAAATCATTCAGGTTCACTGTTGTTGGAATAGACGCTACGTATAGATTATTAGGAATGTACTCCAGCAATTTAATTCCCTTTTGATCTAATGATTTTTGAATAGCCGGAGTTGGCAGCTTGTAAAACTGGATATAGCGGTAGTAACGCTCGCCATATTGTTCATTATCTGCAATAATGGTTTTATTACTGATGTCTGAAATATTTTCTGCCGGAAGTGCTGTTCCTTTCTTAAAATAAACATGGTAATTAGTTTTGCTAATCTGTCCGGTGCTGGCCATGCTTATAAGCAGGAATAGAATAACGGAGGTGAGTTTGATCAAATTTTCATGCTTCATAATGGATGTCTTTTAAGCTTGAGTCATTAATAATAAATGGCGTTCTATGCACAAATATATACTATAAAATCAACACATTGCTGTGGCTAATTGTTTTGAGTGGAATTAGCACGAAGTTGATTTTCACATGCTTTACATTTGGTGCAACTTGGCTATACTATTATAAAAGAGAAAGGTTTGCTTTTTAGCCATAAAATTGAATAAAAAAATGAGGAGCTGCCTTTCAACAACTCCTCTTCCTTTTGAAACATTACTAGTGCTTCCAACACTCCATTTCTAGTTAGCTATTTTTCCATGACTCATTCAGTTTGATTCAAAACTTGCAAGTGCATTACATTAGTTGCAAGAGCTAACTCCTTTTGAAAAATAAAGATGAGAAATTTTTAACTGCAATGTTATTTCATTAAGATTTTTTTAACCAATAAAATTGCCGAACAACATATTGGCAAAGGCATGCAGGTCTTATAAAACAATCATCTTTGTTAGTCAAATTATTGGGCAACAACAAATGAGAAACATATTAATAGTGCTGTTAAGCATGGTCGTGTGCCAGGCAGCATCGCAAACGTTGACATTAGATAATATTGATTCATTGGACAATCATGTTAATGAACTTTTGCAGCAGGCAGAGTATGACAGTGCCTATTGGCAAATTCATGCAACATCGGAAGTATTGTTCGAAGCTGGCATGGGTGATAGCTTACGAAATTACATCCAACACAAGCTGGATGATCTGCCCGAAGATGCTGATACCTTAATGATGTCCTATGGATGGATTTTATACATACGGGCAATGGCTATTGTTGATTTGGGAGATGCAGCCAATATTCGTGATGCATTTTTACGTCAGATGCGCTTGCTAGAATCCATAGGTTGTAAAGATCGTAATATGGCCAATTGTTACAAGCATGTTGCGCAAGGCTGGTTTAACATGGGGCAGAGCGAAGGCATTCCGTATCTAAATAAGGCCATCGATTTATTTCAGGAGCTTGATGATCATAAAGGGTCAATCTACAGCTATTTGGCCATGGTTAATCTTATGTCGTCGTTACAGTTAAAGGATTTGTCAATGCGTTACCTGGAGCTATGTGAAGAAATCTATCATGAAAATGAACTAAATGAGTATTCGGTTTTAGCTGATATTCGCAAGCGTATTGGTATTACCTACGATGAGCAAGGCGATCATGAAAAGGCGATCGAAGTGTTTAAGAATGCATTTGCTTTGTATCAGGAGCATGATGAATACACACGCGATGCCGGATTAATAGCGGCTAATGTTGCACTTTCGGCAGTGGGTGGTAAACAGTGGGATGTGGTTGAGAAGTATACGCGTATTGCCACCAGAATATTTGAGAAATTCTATGGGGCTAATTCTGCTATGATTGCACACATTTATCTTACCATGGGAGAAGGCTTCCTCTACTCTGGTCAGCTTGATTCGGCAGATTTATACCTGAATAAAAGTCAGGCAATTTACCTTGAACAGCTTGGCCCGAAATATAGATATCTGAGTACGGTTTATAATAAATTGGCCGATCTGGATTTAAAACGAAAGGATTATCATGGTGCGTTAGAGAATTATCAAAATTCGCTTTATTCAAATTATTTCACCATTCCGGGAACAGATACAGTCATGTCGAATTATCCAAACCTTGACTCTGCTTATTATACCTTCGATGTGAGTAAGTTCTGCATGCAACAAAAGGCAATTGTTTTTCATGAACTCTACAAGATCACTCAAAATGGAGATTATCTGAAATACGCAGCAGAGCACTTTGCAATGGTTGATCGCCTGGAATGGGAATACACCAACAAGATTAATCTTAGTTTACAGGATAATATTAACCAGTTTAATGAATATAAACTCAGCTTGTCTCATATGCTTGAAATTGCTTATCAGTCGGGCAATGAGTTGTATCGGGAACAGGCCTTTGATATGCTTGCTCGTCAAAAGTCATCTTTTTTGAATGCAGGTTTGTATATGCGAAAAGTCGGTTCAACTGCCGGTGCATCAGACTCATTAAAATTGACTATTCTTGATCTTAGCAATGCTATTGCGTCAAAGGAACAACAATACAGGCAGTTTGTAAGTGAAGGAAGTGCAAGAAGGAGTGAGGTGCTTGAAGAACTGTTTCGATTGCAGATTCAACAAATAGAGCTAAGGGATCGTCAACATAAAAAAGAGCTTATTGATGATGCTGTTGCCTTAGCACCGGAAATAGATAAAGACCTGATTGCTGAGTACACCAGTAAAACTTCAAGTGCCTTAATCGATTATTTTTACGAAGGAACCGATGGCTATGCTTTTTTACAACACGGAAATAAACGGAGCATGTATCATGTGAAGTTAAATGAGCAGACACAGGTAATGATGGGGCAGTTTAAACGGGCGGTAAAAACTCAATCAAAGGATTTGCCTGAATTGTCGAAACAACTCTATAATTTATTAATTGAACCAATGGAAGAAGAGTTGGTTGGAGTTGAGCATCTTGCGATTATTCCTTACGGTCTTCTATTCGAGGTTCCTTTTGATGTGCTTTCTAATGATGGTAAGCTGCTGATTGAGAAGTACACCATCTCCTATAATTATTCCATTGCACTTTGGCTGGAGAATATTAAATCTGTTCCACAGGATGAAATGAGCTTGCTGGCACTTGCACCCGTTTTTAACGAAAAGGAGGCAATTGGGCTCGATGATTATTTGGTGTTTGCTTCTGATACAATAGCTGATACAGATTTGGCTTTTCGTGATAAAAAACTAAAGCCATTGCCATTTTCGGCAAAGGAGGTTAAAACTGTAAGTAAGCTTTTTAATAAGAATAATCTTGAGGTAAAAGTATTGCTTAATAAGGAAGCAAATGTTGAGAATTTCACACAATTTGCCAATGGCCATAGTATCTTGCACATTGCTACGCATGGTGTGTCGAGTAAAACTGATGCCGACAAGAGTGGCTTGTTCTTTCATAATAACACCCTAAAAACAACAGGCAGTAACTTTCTGAGTATTCGTGATTTTTCATTGCTGCGTTTAGATGCCGACCTTGTTGTGCTTTCTGCTTGTAAAACGGGAAGTGGTAAAATTGAATACGGTGAGGGAGTGTTGGCTTTACCACGCGGGTTTATTGCAGCGGGTGCACGAAATGTTATGGGATCTTTGTGGAAAGTACACGACAAGAAAACAAGCTATCTTATGGATCAGTTCTATAGAAATGTATTGAATGGTGTGTCCTATTCCAAAAGTTTACAGCTTGCTAAACTGGCTTGTATCGAAAAAGGATACTTTCCAATGGATTGGGCTGGTTTTGTGCTTATTGGCAATTAATTAAATCCATTTTGCTGTATTGCCTATTTGTAAGGAGTTGAACTTTTGTTAATAGCATTTTAAAAAAAGCACAACGAAAGTTTCAAAATGAGCGGCATGTTGCAACAATATAAATGTAGCGTGTAGTTCTTTGAAATTTGTGTTTTGTTTTTAATCAAACACCTGTCTTAATTTCCTTTCATTCGTTTGGTAATTTGGGGATTTCTGATCATTTTTGTTACTGTGATTCAGACAAAATTATGGCACAGGCAGTAACCAAAACAATCAGCACCGAATCATTTCTTAGCAAGGACGATATTGTTCCTTTGGCATGTAAAGTTGTAGATCGTTATGTCTATAAACGTGTGATTCCTGAAAGAGAAAGGGAAGATGCTCAAATGTCCGTTGCCGAAAAATTTCTTCTAAAGTATGATCAAATCAAGAGCACATATTCTGGTAAAGCATCAGTAAATACTTACTGTGTAGCTGTTATGAATAGAATGTGTTGCGAGGTGATTAGAAAGGAAGTGAAAAACTGGAATGTTTTAAGCGATGATGAAACTGAAAGTACGGCACATGATATTAGCTCAGCGGATCGAACTGTAATTCTCGATGAGGTTAATCTGCTTAAGAGCGTATTGCTTATGTTTGATGATGAGCATGTAAAGCTTAAACTGTTTATGGCTTATTATTATCAACTTAAACTAGTTATGCAGGACATGGCAGATTATGATGTTGATTATATAGAGCATAGGTTGCCCGCCTTGTTAGCTGTAAAGCTAGGAATTGACAAAACACAAATATTCAAAAATTTAAGTCGTGCTGTTTGGCTGGCTGAGCATAAAGAGCATAAAAGAGATGCCATTCGAATGTGGTTGAATAAAAGAATGAATCAAATTATAGTACGCTTAAATGGTGATTGCAAGCGTGCAGGATATGATAAAGAAACTTTACGCTTGTTGTATGAGTTTTATTATGTAGGGAAAGAAACAGAAGTTTAAAATTGATGGTAACCAAAGAGCATATAGACACAGATAGCGGTCATTTGAGTGCGGAGCAAATTGCACAAGCAGTTGATGCGCTTAAATCAGGTGAATATAATCGCCTGGCTCAGGAGCTGCGTAATCATTTAAAGGAATGCGACGCTTGTGCTTGTGAGGTGAGTTCAACACAGGATATCATGAACAACCGAAAAGCCTATGTGCTGAAATCATCTTCCAATACACTCAAACCTTCAGTTCCGTTCTGGAAAGTGGCGGCTTCCATTCTTTTTATCATTGGTGCAGGATACACTTTATTTTATGTGAGCTCTGAACAGAAGTCTGAACTTGTTGATCAAACCAACAAGCAAATACTTATACCTCAGCAAAAAGATAGTATTATTAATGATGATAGTAGCAGCTACTCGTTGCCCGATGTAAGTGCAAAACAGGACTTGAATGTAGAGAAGGAAACTGTAAATACATCAGACTTACTTGCCTTTGTTGAGGATGAAGAACTAGAAGCTTTAGTTGCATCGTTTGCCAATGGGAATTTACGTGGAGCCGACATTGAAGTGAGCAGTGCTTCTGTTATGGAACTAAATTTTGGCGAATTTCCGAAATTAGAATATAGCAATCCTGAGATGGAGCAGCTGTTTATTGAGGTTTATGATAATCAGGGAAATGAAATCCTTGGTGTTGCCCTCGACGATAGGCTCATTTACGAAATTAAAACCATCGAAACTCCCGGTTTGTATTATTGGAAGTTTATGAACGAGGATTATGATTTGTTGTTTTGCGGCAAGATCATCCTACGTTAATCGCATTTTTTCTGCTTTTTTTATATACCACGCAACCTTTTTATTTTTTTTCACTCATTACTATGCAGATTTCGATTTAAGAACATTGGATAAAATATTCTTTTTTGTTGCAATTCTTTTGGAATTGAATCGTTATCAGGCCATAATTATTTACCATAAAGAAGACAAAATGGACGAAGAGAAATGGATGACATTGATTGGGTTCTTGTACAATTTGGAGCATGTTGAAGTAAATGAGGATCACCCAATGGCTAAATTCAAACGCTACGATTTATACGAGCGTTATGAAGCTATTGGTCAACTGAGTGACAAAACTGCCCGTGAGATGCTCACGGAATCATTAAACTTCAGAGCAAATTAGCTCTACCCAAAAAGATAAGAAACCCCAAATCATGAAAAGACTTCCGCGTAAAATCGCCGAAGTCTTTTTCGTTTTTATGTTCAAATCTAATTTGAAGGCAGTATTTAATTATTCGCTGGTTGCTTGTTTATGTATTAGCACTTTATCTAATGCCTGCATTTCTAAATCCATGTTATTCAGTAGATCGTCTAACGAATAAGGTGTGTGAATATCGGGTATTACTCCTCTTCCTCGTGGATCACATATTATGTCGTGATCAAAATGATAATAAGGAATTATCACACGTATATGTGAATTAGGTAAGGTAAGCGTGTAGTTTAGAATAGCATTCGATCCTTCATCACCACCTCCTGTTTCAGTGCCTATACAAACCACATCTAATTTTGCATTGAGCTGACTAGCAACTTAGGAACTAAGCGAAAATGATCCTCCATTTGTTAGTATAAATACTTGACCACTAAAGTGATTTTTCTTAGCAGGCTTATATTTTAACTTGAAATTTCTGTTCGGGTCGTTGGCATCCCGATCGGGTATGGCCTTGAATAGTTTTTCAGTAAGAACATTTGATTTGTGCATTTTTAGGTATTCGTTATCTGTCACTTTTGTCCGTGGTCGCCAGAAATGCATTTGAAACGGTTCCTTAAGCAGGTAGCTTAAAAGTCGGTTACCATTCAGAAAATAGCCGCCGCCATTATCGCGCACATCAATAACCAGGTACTCAATGTTATTCTTTTCAATGGTTTTGAAAACCGATTTATAAAATTTCTTAAATCCTTTAGTAGCAAAATAATCTATATCAATCACCGCGTATGAAGAATTGCCCTTTGGAATAGAAAATTTAGCTCCGCTCATTTTAAGTTCAATAGAGTTGCCAGTTACGGATGTTGTTGCTTTTGGCGCAAATGCATAGCCGGCTCTGATTGATGTTGAAGCAGGCTGACCAAATTCGTTTATGTAGTCAATGTTATATTGATCGCTACGGCCGTATATAAATAAATAGAAAGTATTAAAGAGTGCTTGCATGTTGTAATTCACATATGACTGCGAATAACCATCGCGCTGTTGAATAGCTCTCATTTCTTTTATAATATCTTTAGCCGGATGTTGATTGATGGCTAGTATCTCGTTGCCTCTTTTTAGCAGCGTATCCTCGCTAAAGGATTGACTAAGATAGATGCGCTGGTCGACAATATATACCGTAATCGGTAGAATTTTAGATTCGTTTTTTTGATATTGATACCAGCTAACAGAAGGCTTTGCTGTAGTATGTCCACATCCAATTTTACTAATGAGCTTTCTTACCTCTACATGAAATTGATCCTCAGTTAATGCATGCTTTAATTCGCCCCTCATGCTATCGATTACGGCATTTAAACTATCAGCCGGAATATAGTTGTATAGATTGGGATGAACTGTTTTTAGACTTTCTATCAGTAAATCGAAATCCTGAGTAATTGCCTCTACTGTGATTGTTTTATGTTCCTCATAAATGTATTCCTGTCCATGTAGTAATTTACCAAACGAGAAGAATAGTATAATAAGTAGAACATGGTAATTTCCTATTGTGAGGGATTTGTTCATCTTTATAAGCGCTATGTGTATTTATATTTAATTAGAGTATTCAATACTCAGGTGAAACAGGGCATCTCCTTTATTAACTATTGGTGCCATATTAATTGCAAACACATAACAATCAAAAGGGGCATATACATTTTTCTGAAATTCGCCAAATGGATCGGTTATTTTTCCGAGCAGTGTTTTTTTTGTCACAAAAATCCCATTTTTTATTTCGTATTGAAAAATACCTGAATAAGGTGCCCTAAGCCATTTGCTGCTATTAATCTTTATTGATTTCTGTTTTAAAATAGGTTCACCATCATGCATGCCCAAATATTTCATCACATTGTATGCACCCTCAACACCCGAATTAATTACCTTATTATTTAAGTCCTTGGATTTCCCTCCTTCAAATAAAAGTATTGTTTTTCCAAGTTTATGCATGGATTCACGAATTGATTTTGAAATATATTTAGATTCGACAACAAACCTGGCTCCAAATGCCATTGATAATTCAAGTGATTTTTTCTCGCTCATTACACAGCGTACATGCGGAAAATTATCCCGTTCGGCACCTCCTGTGTGAAAATCCAGAACATAGTCGACCAATGGTGCTATTTTGGTTGAAAACTGAAAGGCAAATTGACTTGCCAGGGAACCATTGGCCGAACCTGGAAACATCCTGTTTAAATCTCGCCCGTCCGGAAATTCACGAGAAAGGTTGAGATAACCAAACACGTTAAAAACCGGAATGCATATGATTGTGCCACGTTTAGGTTTGTTGTACTTTTTTCTAATGATGTCGCGAACAATTGCTATCCCGTTTAATTCATCTCCATGTACACCGCCCATAACCAGCAGAGTTGGCCCATCAAGTTTGGCTCGTTCTACAATAATCGAAATTTTTATAGTATTACGGGTGTGGAGTTTGGCAACTTCCAGTTCCAGAAATCGCCTTTCTCCTCTACCAATCTCTTGTCCTAATATTTCAAATTTATCAGTCGACATTTCTTTCAATATATCTAATAATTTCTCTAGCAATATCCTTCTTAGTTGCCGCCTCTATACCTTCTAGTCCTGGCGATGAGTTAACTTCTAAAACCAATGGCCCTGATGATGATTGAAGCATATCCACGCCAGCTACGCCAAGGCCCATTGCCTTTGCTGCTTTTAGTGCTGTGGTTTCTTCTTCATCGGTTAATTCAATAATCGAAGCACTTCCTCCTCTATGTAAATTTGAGCGGAATTCGCCTTCCTTGCCTTGTCGCTTCATTGCTCCAACAACAACACGGTCAACAACAAATGCACGAATGTCGGCACCTCCTGATTCCTTAATGAATTGCTGAGCTATTACTCGCGCTTTTAGTCCGTTAAAAGCTTCAATAACTGAAGTTGCTGCATTTTGGGTTTCCGCTAAAACAACACCTAAACCTTGTGTTCCTTCTAATAATTTTAACACAAGAGGTGTTCCTCCAACTGAATCTATTACATGTTTCACATCCTTGGTGTAATTAGTGAAAACAGTTTTTGGTAATCCAACTCCAGCTCTTGAAAGCACTTGTAAACTTCTTAGTTTGTCACGCGATCTGATTAGAGCTTGCGATTCAACAGCCGAGAAAACTTTCATCATCTCAAATTGGCGCACCACAGCAGTTCCATAAAATGTAACTGAGGCACCAATTCTTGGAATAATAGCATCAATGTCATCAAGATAGGCGCCGTTGTAGTATATCTTTGGTTTTTTCTTCTCTATCTCAATAATGCATTTTAAGTGATCAACAACAATTGCTTCGTGACCTTTTTGCTCTGCCGCCTCAACAAGTCTTCTTGTTGAATATAGTTTTGGGTTTCTTGATAAGATTACAATTTTCATTTCTTATTGTTTTTTTGATAGAATTTTATTTTTCAGTTTATAGGATAGATCCTTTTTTGATGTATCAACTATAAATCTTCCGTTTAATAGTTTTCGTCCGATTAGAATTGGAAATTTCATTTCACCTCGCTCAGATAACGAGAGGTCTATTGGAAATTCCTTTCCAAAAAGAACAATGACGGTTTGTACCACAAACCTGTTCTCTGATTTTCCGAATGAATTTTTAACTCTTTTCCTGATATAATTTTTTGTTACAAATTCCTTCGTATTGTACTGTGGATGCATAGGGTCCAGTACTTTAAACTTAATTAGCTTTTCTTCGTTTTGTACAAATTCTTCAATTTCATGTGTATGAATTGCAGAGGTATAGGCTCCAGTATCTACTTTTATACTTAAGTCGCTTAAAAGCAATTCTGGAAAGTCTGCCTTGTCTGATTTGCCAATTAATAATTTCATATTCAAATTTATTTCTAATTGTATAATAATTAGTAATGCACTTGTAGCTTAATAAGTTTCTCTTAAAGTTTTAAATACAACGCTTGTTTACACGCAGTTATGCCGCTATTTATTGCGATATATAATAATAGCAATGGTAATTAAAAAAATGAAATTCAAGTTGAATTATCAATTTTTTCTGATAAAACTAAAGATGAGGTGTAAGGTAGTAAAATATCCAGTATTATCAATCACTAAACCGAGCTGTGTTCTTGTTTAAAGTTTGTTAAGTATTTTGTTTATTGGGTAAATAATTTCCAGATTTAGTCCCCAATAATCACCTTTTGATGTAATTTGATAATAGTATGATTTGCT
>JBFHES010000146.1:0-11854 GCA_041584015.1 Bacteroidales bacterium | reverse complement strand
ATGAATGTCTTTCATTTCAATCTCCAGACTTTCAATACGGGCTGGCAGCTCTTCAAGCTCGGCGAGGTATTGTACAATTGGACTAAGCTCGTTTTGCAGATAGCGCAACCATTGTAGGATCGACTGTCCATCGTTGTCAATCAAATCTACTGAGTTAGACAAACCCTTCTTTATATCTTCTGCATGTGTTAAAGAATTTAACTCTGATTCCAGAGAACTCTGTTCTTCATGATCGCTTAGTTGCGCCTGCTCTAATTGATCAAACTGGAATTGAAAGTAATCAAGGTCTTTCTGATTTTCCAGTGCCTTTGATTGCAGGGTTTCCAGTCTTATCCTGGTTTCTTTATAAGTCTTAAAGGCGAGCTGATATTTTAGTACCAATTCTTCAATTCCCGATTGTTGGTCGACAATGCGTAGTTGAAAATTATTATCATTCAACAATAAACTTTGATGCTGCGAATGGATGTCAACCAGATAGGCTGATATTTCTTTAAGAATTGGGAGCGTAACCGGGGTGTCGTTTATAAAGGCTCGCGATTTACCAGCCGGGGTTATTTCACGTCTGATTAAACAGGTGTCATCGTAATCAAGGTCGTTCTTCTTAAACAGCTTTTCAAGCGCATAACCATTAACAAGAAATTGACCTTCAATTATGCATTTTTTCTCTTTGTCTTGCAGTACATTTACATCAGAGCGGTTACCAAGAATGAGCGATAAAGCCCCCATGATTATTGATTTTCCGGCACCAGTTTCGCCTGTAATAATTGATAATCCTGAATTGAACGAAATGTTCAACTCCTTTATTAAGGCATAGTTTTGTATGTATAATGATGTAAGCACGCTATTTTTCTTGAGGTGCAAAATTAAGGTAATATCAGAACTTTAGGTGCTAATTAGCCAAGTAAATTGTATGAACCACTGAAATCAATTTTACTGCTGAGCACTTTCTAAAGAATTACAAATGCACGCGACACGATGCCGGTCAATTACCGGCCTGTCGTTTGCCCCGGCATGCCTATTGACCCTCCGGAACTACTACTACTCGCTTCCCTAATTTTTGTGTATTTCGAAGAGTTGGATGGATCGATCTCCGTGAGAATTTGAACTACGCGGTTCTTCTCGTCAGGAAATGATTCCGAGAATATTTTTACAAGTTCATCTCCCTTGGCATCGAAGAATAGCTGCATGAGGAATGAGCCGGGCTTATCACGATGTACTTGTTGTAAGAGCCTCAAGCTTTCAGCAATTGTTGAACGGCCTTCGTTGGTTTTTTGCACCATCACATCCAATCCTAGTCGATGATAATTATACATGCATTGGCGAACACCCTGGTACCTGTCGTTCATAAGATTCTCAACCAGCCAATATCTGTTTCTTAGTGATTCAAATGCCTTCCAGCCTTTTTCCTGCGCATTCTGTGATTTATTAACAATGGCCTCGGCCTTCTCGAAAAACTCAGTACCACCCTCAAATCCCATGGTCTCATAGTCCATTCCTATAATAATGTAAACCCAGTAAGCAATTACATTAACCAGATTGGAGTTAGATCCCGTTTCATTAAATTCAAGAGGCTCGAATTCAACATATCGTATATGAAAATCGTTATCAACATAGTTTATTACTGTTGAATTGTAAGATGAATTATAGACCGGACGATTCGACTGAATTTGGATTTTACCTTTAAACTCATCTACCGATAATTCATCGGTTAGTGTGATCATGATGTTACAATCGATCTTTTCTTCCGGTGAGAAAACATGATTCGTCCACTTTTTATTATTCACAAACTCGTAAAGCTCGCTCTGTAATGTTCTGAAAATTTGTTTGTTCGTTCCCTGTATCTGATTAGATTGTACCTGAATTTTACAATCTAGTTCCTGAGCCTGTACTGAAAACCCGAGTACAAGACTTAAAATAATAAGTGTGAATTTGTATATTTTCATGTTCTTCATATCACGAATCGGAAAAAGTAGTTGAAACTACCAAATTAATAAAGCTTAAACAAAACAAGGAACTTAAAGCGACTCGAAGATTTTATCGATAATGTCTTTAGCTACATCTGTTTTGCTTTTTAACTCATAATTAAATGTATTATTGTTTTTATCGATGATAGAAATCTTATTTGTATCGTGCATAAAACCAGCGCCAGCATCGTTAATCGAATTTAGCACAATTAAATCTAAATCTTTTTTAGCTAATTTGGCTTTTGCATGATGCTCTTCATTGTTGTTTTCCAAAGCAAAACCAACAAGCAGCTGTCCTGCTTTTTTAGTCTTACCAAGGTCTTGCGCAATGTCTTTGGTTGGTTTTAACTCTAGCGCATAATTTTCCTTGCCCCGTTTAATTTTTTTGTCGGCTACAGCAACTGGTGTGAAATCTGCCACGGCTGCAGTAAGAATAGTAATGTCAGCATTTTCAAAACGAGAGCATGTTGCTTCGTGCATTTCTTCAGCCGAACGAACATCTGTTTTATTAATTGATGAATTGCTCAGGCTTAAAGCTGTTGGTCCTGAAACTAATTCAACCGTGGCCCCCTGAGCGGCAAACTCTTCGGCTAATGCATAACCCATTTTCCCTGATGAGTAATTCCCAATGAAACGCACCGGGTCAATATTCTCATAAGTTGGGCCTGCGTTAATTAATACTTTTTTGCCTTCAAATCTGTTCGATTTTCTAAAATAGCTTTTTATAATCTCAACGATGTTCTCCGGTTCTTCCATGCGACCTTTGCCGCAAAGACCACTGGCAAGTTCGCCTTCTGTTGGTTCAATAACCTCGCAACCATTTGCTCTAAGCAAATCAATGTTTTTTTGATTGGCTATATGCTTGTACATATCCAGGTCCATTGCAGGAGCAACAAATACAGGACACTTAGCAGACAGATAGGTTGTTAACAGGAGATTGTCGCAAATGCCATGAGCCATTTTGCCCATTGTGTTTGCCGAGCACGGAGCAACCAGCATTAAGTCTGCCCATAAACCCATGTCAACATGGCTATGCCAGCTACCGTCTGTATTAGCGAAAAATTCACTTTCCACTGGTTTACCTGATAATGCCGACAAGGTGACTGGTGTGATGAATTCTTTTCCAGCCGGAGTAATTAAGACTTGCACTTCAGCACCTTCTTTCACAAGTAATCTTAAAAGAATAGCTGCTTTATAGGCAGCTATACTTCCGGTTACACCGAGAATAATTTTTTTATTTTTTAGCATAATGAGTTCGTTTCAGTAACTCAAAATTAAGAATTATTTCTGAGGAGGCTTTTCTTCATGATTAGGATTGCGATAATAAATCTCACCGTTTAAATACTCTTCAGTAGAAATAAGAGTCGGCTTTGGCAATCTTTCATAAAATTTAGAAATCTCAATTTGCTCGCGGTTTTCAAAAACTTCTTCTAGGTTGTCGGTATATGAAGCAAATTCTTCTAGTTTAGAACTTAGTTCATCCTTCAATTCAGAAGAAATCTGATTGGATCTTTTACCAAGAATTGTTACAGTTTCGTAAATGTTACCAGTATTAAATTCCAACTTTTCAACATCACGCGTGATGGTAGTTTGCGAAGCAGTAGTCTTTTTGTAATCCATTCTTCTATTATATTAATTTGTTTATTAACAATTTATCTAATTATATGTTCTCTCCGGCAAGATATTGCATGATCTTTTCTTCGAACTTTGCAGCATCTTTCATCTTTTTACTTTCAGGGTAGGCATTCTTGAATGTTGCAAATTCTTTTTTTGCATTTTCATAGCGATCCTTCTTTTTTGATATTACACTTTTATCGGCTAGTAAAAAGCTCGATTTAAGCGTTAAGAACATAATCTCTTCTCTGTATTCCGTATCAGGGAATTCCTTCAGACTGTTTTTTAAAGCTGTAATTGCAGCCTTGTAATCACCAATGTGATAATACAGGCTGGCGTTTTCATAAGATTTCTTTTCCAACTTGAAACGTAACTTGTCAATTATTCCGTTTGCCTCTTTCACTCTTTCACTCTCAGGGTGTTTGTTTATGAAAAGTTGCATCTCTTCAATTGCCTTTAGTGTGTAGGTCTGATCCAGGCTAAATGAAGGAGAGTCTTTGTAATAGCAAAAGGCACTTAAGTACTCTGCTTCTTCTGCATTTTTACTAAACGGAAATGTTTGGAAAAAACTTCTGAAATAATGACCTGCCAAAATATAATCTAATTGATGGTAGTGGCAGTAGGCATAATAGTAGTATAAATCTTCCGCTTTGGAGGTACCTTTATAGATGGTAAGTAACTCTTCAAATAGATTTATAGCGCGTATATAGTCTTCTTCATCGTAGTATTCTTTTGCTTTTTGATATTTCCACTCATAATCAGAACTTTTTAAAACTTTCTGATAATCGCTGCATGAGCTGAAAATCATTGCAAATAAAAGTGTTGCAACAGCTATTGTGTTGATTTTTTGAAACATGGCGCAAAGATAAATATTTGTTCAACATGCAAACGAAAAAAGTTTTTTTTTATGATGCTGAAAATGGTTTTATACTACTTTTTATTAATATGCTCTTCTAAATAAGCAAAAGCTCATGCAGAACATAGTCACAGTTTTGCATGAGCTCATTATTTTTTCCTTCTTATTATTGAAGGTTGTATGGACTTGATGATTATTTGAATTCCGATTTATTATCTTTTACTAATACTGCGGTTATAAACAGAACAACAACTGCAGCCACAAAGACAATGAATAATGTTTTCATGATTTTCCACATTACGTCTTCTAAGTCAACAATGCCCCAAACCGATAGAATTGATATGAACGTGGCAACTACAACAATACTAATGAGAATGTATGATGCAACCTTTTTAACTGTATTATCCATAATATTAGGTTTTAAATGTGTTTTAAAGTTAACGAAAGTTCATAGATTGAATTGCATGTGCTCTTATTTTTACCTTTAGTCACAATCCAGCTTTGATTCCTTTCGTCCACCTTGACGCTTAGTGTCGCTTCTTTGTTACAGCTTACATTAAATTCAAGTCGCTCCAGGGCTTTCACTGTCCAGTTAAAATACTCGCCTTTGCCATTGATACTAATGTCTGTGCCTTTTTTACGAGGGACATAAAACTCGCCTGTGTCACTATTAAATTCGAGCTTGTTAATGGAGAAGGCATCAATTAGTTGTCGGTTTAGTATTAGATCTTCAGGTGCCCCTTCAATTAATTCATTCTTGTTGATGAGCCATAATTTGTCGGCCTCTTTCATGGCAATGCTTAAATCATGAATTGAGAATAGTATGGTTTTGTTCTGTTCTCTGGTAAGCCTGAAGAGCAGATGCGCAATCTCATATTTGTTAGGTAAGTCGAGAAAAGCGGTTGGCTCATCCATGATAATAATTGGAGTGTCCTGTGCAAGCGTTCTTGCGATCATTACCCGTTGACGCTCACCGTCACTTAATTCACTGAAGTATTTCTTTGCTTTGGCTTTCATGCCAACCATTTCAAGGGCTTGATTCACATAATCGAAATCGTTCTGTTGTAAATTGCCAAACCAACTGGTATATGGAAATCTACCCAAGGCCACCAGGTCTTCAACCTTTATGTTCGAAATATTAATCCATTCAGTTGAAACAAACGAAACAAGTCGGGCGAAATCTTTGCGAGTCCATTCAGAAAGTTGTTTGTTTTTGAAGGAAATGGTGCCGTTTAATGGTGCTTGTAATTTAGCAATGGTTCGCAGTAAGGTACTTTTCCCTGCACCATTTTCGCCAACTAGTGCCACCAATTCTCCTTTGTCAATCGACATGTTTAGCTTGGGCAGTATCTGCTTCTCCTGTTTACCGGTTTTGTAGCCGATACTTAGCTCCTGAAGTAATATGCTTGAATTGCTTTGCATTAGGCCCAAATTGAAATTCGTTGATTTTTAATGATCAGGTAAAGTACAATTGGAATTCCAATTAATGCAGTTACCGAATTGATTGGAAGTACTGTCTGGTAGCCTGGCAGTTGAGAAATAATATCGCTAATAATCATAATTAGGCTGCCAACTATTATACAGCCCCAAATAAGTATGCGGTGGTCGGCTGTTTTAAATATCATCTTTGTAATATGAGGCACGGCAATACCAATAAAACCAATAGGGCCGCAAAAAGCTGTTATACTTCCGGCCAGTAAACTTGTGCTTAGGAATACTAACAGTCGGGCGTTACGAATATTAAGGCCTAAGCTTTTGGCATAGTTTTCACCCAGCATTAGTGCATTTAATATTTTTCCTGATAAAATAACCAATACCAAACCAAGTCCAACCGCAGGAAACAACACGTTTAGTTGCGATCGTGTAACTCCTCCTAAGCTGCCTAATGTCCAGATGACGTATGTTTTTAACATCGATTCGTTACTGAAGAATTGAAGAATACTGACAATGGCAGAAGTCGCGCTTCCAAGCAAAATGCCAAGGATCAGAATAGTCATAATGTCTTTAACGCGCAGCGACACAACAAAGATTACCAATAGAACCAAACCTGCGCCCATCCATGCAATTAGTACGATTGTCCAGTTGCCAAGCAAATTCATATAGGTAAAGCTTATGGCCGAGGAAAAGGTGAGAATGACAATGGCCACCCCAAGGCTGGCTCCAGCGCTGATGCCAAGTACATAGGGGCCGGCAAGCGGGTTTCTGAAAACTGTTTGCATCTGCAGGCCACTTACCGAAAGGGCTGCTCCTGCAAGCACGGCTGTTATGAGTTTTGGAATTCTGAAGTTAAAGATAATGCTGCTCCATGGCGATGAATCAGACTGGCTGCTAAATACAGTTGTGAGGATATCGCTTAATGGAATTTTTACCGATCCGAAATATAGATCAAGTATTGCGAATGCAAATAAGAGCAACAATAATAAAGCGAATCTTACGGAATAAGATTTTGCTTCTGATTTAATATTTTGTGCTGTTCTCATTTTATGTTGCCACAGTAAACATTTAAGCTTCGCGGAATAATTTCGAAAGTTGCAGGTGAAAACCCTGAACTCTCTCCATCTATTTCGATATCGGCATTTGGTATTCCGCTTACCTCTATTCGCTTTCCCTGAAAAAGCTCAATTTTATCCAGGTAAATATGAGTGCCATCAAAAAGCTTTTTAATGTTTTTGATGATTTCAATTTTATTCATGCGCCGAATAACTGTAATGTCAAAAAGACCATCATTGTGAACGGCGTTTGGTAATTGTTTCATGCCACCGCCGTTGTACTTTCCTATTCCAATACTAAAGCTGAGTAGAACATCCTCAAATGTTACTCCGTCAATATTCAAATTTATGGATGTTGATTTGTATTTAAATAAGCTTGAAAGTAACAAATAAAGGTAAATCCATGGCGATCCATTTCCTTTTTCTTTGGCAAGGTTTACACGTTTTGCAACAAAGGCATCGAAGCCACCTCCTGCGACATTTGCAAAGTAACGATCATTCTTATCTTTTTGCCTGATCCGACCAATGTCCTGCATTGATGTATTTTTATTTTTAATAATAGTAATTGCCCCCTGTGCACTTACAGGTACTCCAAATGTCCTGCACCAGTCGTTACCGGTACCAACGGGAATTATGCCAATTGTAAATTCTTCAGTGGGAATCTCCGTCTGATCAAAAATGCCATTTACCATTTCGTTCAATGTGCCATCGCCACCAACCGCTATAATTTTTCGATATCCTTTTTTTATAAATTGCTGACAAACTTCTTTGGCTCCGCCTTGCAGTTTAGTAAATTCAAAGGTGTAATTCAGTTGCTCCTTGCGCAGAATACGCTTAATTTCAGGCCAAATGTTGGCACCTTTCTTATTACCGGCATTTGGATTTACAATAATGGCAAGTTCATTCTTTTTCAACATAATTCTCTCTCCAGCAGTCAAAGATAAGCTTCAAATTTTATTTACAATAGTAATTGTGATTTCAGTCTTCAATAGCAATCGGTCGTGCCACCTGAAAAACTTATTAACATTATTTAGCAGCAATGGTTTTAAGTGTCAGTAAATCAGAATGGAAGTTGAGTGCTGGGGTGGCTTTGTTTAAATGGATACAGTGTCTAATAAAATTGTAAATTTGCATAATTTAATAGATTTTTGCCATTGAATATAAATTCAGAAACATGTCCAAAGTTATTGCAATAGCAAACCAAAAAGGTGGGGTTGGTAAAACCACAACAGCAATTAATCTGGCAGCTAGTTTAGCTGTGCTAGAGAAAACGGTCTTGGTGATAGACGCAGACCCTCAAGGGAACGCCACCTCGGGAATGGGCTTTGATGTTCGAAACGTAAAAACTAGCATCTACGAATGTTTGGTTGATGGAGCGAATGCAAAGGATGTTGTTTTGCAAACGGATGTTAAAGGACTCGACTTAATTCCTTCAAACATAGACTTGGTTGGTGCTGAAATTGAAATGCTTTCGTTACCAAACCGTGAAAAGGTAATGAAGAAATCAATTGAGGACATTAAAGATGAATATGATTTTGTACTAATTGACTGTTCTCCTTCGCTTGGTTTAATTACTGTAAACTCGTTAAGTGCTGCCGATTCAATAATCATTCCGGTGCAGTGCGAGTATTTCGCGCTTGAGGGCTTGGGCAAACTTTTAAATACCATTAAAATCATTCAGACACGTTTAAATCCTGATCTGCAGATTGAAGGATTCTTACTAACCATGTATGATTCTCGTTTACGATTGAGTAACCAGGTTGTTGATGAAGTTAAAAAACACTTCCAGCAAATGGTATTTAGCACAGTTATTCAACGAAATGTAACATTAGGCGAAGCGCCTAGTTATGGTAAACCTGCAGTAATGTATGATGCTTCATCAACAGGGGCAAAGAATTACTTAAACCTGGGAAAAGAGTTGCTTCAGAAGAATAACATGACCCGCATAGATAATAGTCAGAAAATAATAGAATAAGAAGATATGGTTGCAGAAAGAAGAAGTGCATTAGGTAGAGGGTTGGGCGCATTAATAGAAGATGCAGAAACTAATTCAAACACATTTAATAATGATTTTATTAATGAAATTGAACTTGATAAAATTGATGTAAATCCTTTTCAGCCAAGAACGCATTTCGATGAAGAAGCATTAATAGAACTTGCTGCATCTATAAAGTCACTTGGGGTAATTCAACCAATTACTGTTCGCGAAACCGAAAGAGGAACCTACCAAATAATTTCAGGTGAGCGACGATCCAGAGCTTCAAGATTAGCCGGATTAACAAAAATTCCGGCCTATGTTCGCAAGGCTAATGATCAAACAATGCTTGAAATGGCTTTGGTTGAGAATATTCAGCGCGAAGAATTAGATCCAATTGAAATAGCATTGAGTTATAAACGATTGATCGACGAATGTAGCCTGACACAAGAGAACCTAAGCGAGCGAGTAGGGAAGAAACGCTCCACCGTTACCAACTATATGCGACTTCTTAAATTGCCTGTTGAAATTCAAAAGGGAATTCGCAATCGAAAAATATCAATGGGGCATGCACGTGCCTTGGTTTCGGTTGATAAGGTTGATACGCAAATTAAAATCTGTTTGGATATTATTGAGCAGGAATTGTCGGTGCGCCAAACAGAAGAGATTGTACGCAAAATTTCTAATCCTGGAAAAATTCGAAGCAAAAGTAAAAATGCAAAGTTGCCAGAAGCCTATCAGGCACTCGAAAAGCATCTTACAAATTACTTTGAAACAGGCGTTGAATTTAAACGAGACAACAAAGGAAAAGGAAAGATCGTTATACCGTTCCAATCTGATGAGGATCTGGAAAGAATAATTGGTGTACTAGATAAATTGAATTCATAGTGAAAAGCTTCATCCGGAAAATATTTTTTACCATACTGCTGCCTTCTATGCTGTTTTGCTTTTTTAGTACTACTGCTGTTAGTGCATACGCGCAAGAGAAGACGGATACTATTGTATTAGATGCTCCGGTTAATTTAGGTCATTCGCCTAAAAAGGCCACCATTTATTCTGCAATACTACCTGGTCTTGGACAAGCTTACAACCAGGACTGGTGGACGATTCCTGCTATTTATGTGGCGTTTGCAGGTGCCATTTATGCAGTTGATTTTAATAACCGCGAATACAATCGCTTTAAAACAGCTTACCTTACTTTTCCGAACGATGAGTTTGAAGGAAATTTCACACAGGAGCAATTGCTGTCGTATGTAGAAGAATACCGAAGGTGGCGAGAGCTGAGTGTAATTGGGATTGTGTTGGTTTGGGGATTAAATGTGATTGATGCTAATGTTAACGGACATTTTTATCAATATGATATTTCACCAGATATTTCATTAAAAGTTGAACCAATTTTTAGACAAAATGTTACTGTCGGCAGTGAACTGGGCCTTAAGTTCGCTTTAAAATTTTAAAAGCATTAAATGATAAAATTAAGATACCTGGTAAGTATTTTCTTACTAAGCTGTACGATGGTTTCGCTAGCCGACGGTGTAAACGATACAATTAAAGTTAATCCTGAGGTTTATGAAGAAATTGAAGCATTTTCCAGCTTCAATGATAACCTCGATAGCATCACAAATCTTTGGTATGTGCAGCAATCTCTTTCTGCCCTGCATACAGATTCTACGATGGCAGAGTCAATGGACTCATTGTTGGTTCCTGAGTTTTCGGATTCAGTAATTATGGAGCGTCTTGCGAATTTAAATTCGATGATTGACATGACCTACAATGATCGGGTTAAAGCATTCTTGAAAGTTTATACAAAAAAAGAGCGTGAGAAGGTGGAAATCATGTTAGGATTAACTGATTACTATTTTCCAATTTTCGAACAGATACTAATCGATGAAGGTCTGCCAATTGAGCTAAAGTATCTACCCGTAATTGAGTCGGCATTAAATCCGCGAGCGGTATCGAGAGTTGGAGCAACAGGTTTGTGGCAATTCATGTATTCCACCGGAAAAATGTATAAGCTAGAAATCAACTCGTATGTTGATGAGCGTCGCGATCCAATAAAAGCGAGCTATGCAGCAGCAGCATTCCTTAAAGACTTACATGAGATGTTTGGCGACTGGACCTTAGCTATTGCTGCATATAATTGTGGCCCGGGTAATGTACGGAAGGCCATTCGAAGAACAGGTGGTAAAACCAATTATTGGGACATCTATTACAGATTACCACGCGAAACTCGTGGTTATGTGCCGGCATTTATCGCGGCTACTTATACCATGAATTATTACAAGGAACATAATCTAACGCCAAAACCAATTAATATTCCGTTGGCTTCCGATACGCTTATGATAAGTGAGCAGCTACATTTAAAGCAAGTTGCAGATGTTTTAAATATTCCGGTTCAATTGCTTCGCGATTTAAACCCTCATTACAAAACAGATATTATTCCGGCGAAAACAAAGAAGTATGCCTTGCGCATTCCGGTGGAATATGCCAGTGAATATATAGCAATGGAAGACTCCATTCTCGCTTACAAGGATGACGTTTATTTTAATCCTAAGAATAAGCAAAAGGCACCAACATCACATGCTTATTATGGAGCTCCTCCAAAAAATAGCGCTAAACTTACCTATAAGGTTAAATCCGGAGATAACATTGGATTTATTGCCAGTTGGTACGGAGTAGGAGTTAGTGAGGTGCGCCACTGGAACAATATACGTAGAAACCTGATTCGCGTAGGTCAACGAATTACAGTTTATGTTCCAGAGAACAAAAAATCGTATTATGCAGATGTGAACTCACTTTCTTTTGAAGAGAAACAACGAAGGATTGGGAAGTCGGTTACATCAAAGACAAGCAGCAAGTCTTCATCAGAAAAGGATAAGGTTGATAGCAATTACATCTATTACACGGTAAAACGAGGTGATAATTTATGGACCATTGCGCAAAAATATCAGGGAGT
>JBFHES010000145.1:0-11858 GCA_041584015.1 Bacteroidales bacterium | reverse complement strand
TTAAGAGCGTGCAGCCTTGATCTTTTTTGCTTCGTTTTTGCGATCAAGCGAAAAATTGGAGCGTAGTGGAAAACGTGAATTCCATTGAAAATATAATTTAGATGAACAAATGAAGTCGGGTTTGGGCGAAGCGCCAACGTGATTGACAGTTGTAAAGTGGAGTTTATTCATAATCAACTATTCTTCTAATCAGAATTATTACGTTTGATATATAGACACAACCCCACCAGATATCTCAAGTGACCCTTTTAATACCTTGTGCGTTTATCGAACTACATAAGCTGCCGGTAAGCGATTGTTTAGTTAATGGGAATTGATAACTATTATTCAAATAATGAAACGTTACTAACTTCGTTGGTTAATTACATAGGGATGAAACGACCTTATTAACAGATGTTCGAAATCTTTCTGCTGGGTGTTCGCTAATGGATAATCTATCAGGCTCCAAGTAAAAGTAAGCTGTTGTGTTAATCAATTGAACTGTCTAGGTTTTGGCATAAAGGTGCCGATGTCCTTATTTGTGATATTGTGTTTTATAACATGTTTTAAGTTTTTGTCACCTTAATAAACTGCCATAAATTCGATAATTATTAAATAATTAAGCAACCGTTATTATTTAAGCCCAAAGAAGAACAGGATCAAAATGGTTCTGTTTATCAGTTTCAGATTTTCATTAAACGCCTAATAAACTAATACAATGTGTAAAAATATGCCGGGCAAATAAAACCAGCATGTCCAAATCTTGGAGGATTAACATGTCAGTAATACCTGACCCGGCTTTGTTTAATTAAAACTTTATAAAGTTATGAAAAAAAGAAAAAATGTAATCTTGATTGCCACTTTATTATTGGCAACGGTATTGATGAATGCTCAGGAAACGGCTATTGTGAAAATGATGCCGCAGCATGCACAGGGGTATCTGGTGTTAAATGCCGATGTGGATATTGATTATTGGACAGTTGAAATTTTGAAAAGAACATATTTCTCTGATGGAACGTATTTAGATGAAATTCAAGAAAGAAATGAATTGGTGGGTAAAAACTACTTTAAGATTTCTGAAGATTATATTGATGATTGCGGCCAACCGGGATATGGCTATCTTATCAACACCACCGCTCATTACTCCTCAGGAGTATCGGTGTCTGAACAGGGTGACATGAAATTTCCTACTCCATCAAACTTGCCAGCCGAACAGGCTTACGGAAGTGTTCATGAATGGAAGTGCAATGGAAATACATATGCATGGGGTATACATCAATTACTCTCCAATTACTTTAATAATTCTTATTTTAACCTCACAACTACCTATAAAAGTTATAATAGTGGTATTACAGAATATTACTATCAATATTTTTCAGAGTATGAGTGGGCAATCTTTACCTCACAAATTTATGCCAATCCTTTAATCTCAGGTGGTGTGCCATACTATCAGTATTATAATGTGCCAGGTAACAACTTGGTTATAGATGGTATGCAGGTTATAAAAGTAGAAAATGATCCTGGCATATGCTATAAGAATCAATATGGTGTAGAAATTACAGGCCAGTGGGTGTTCGGAATAGCCAAAGGGCTTGGGCAGTGGGCTGGTTTGAGTGGACAAAGCTGCACATGGACACCTTATTTAGTTTATGGTAATTCAATGGGGGCTATGTCTAAAACCTGGGCGATAAGCGTTATCAATCAACATGCTAATTTAACGGGTTGTGGTGCGCCACTTTTACAATGTATTGATGGAAGTTTTACCGATCCTTTTGGAGGCATTGGAGATGGACTTGAAACCATAGATCAGCTTACCGAAGCGGATTTAGATTCTATAATAATTGTGTATGGTGAAACTGAAGAAATAGCCGATGTATTGGACCCTACAGGAGATGATTGGTGGAATAATTTTCTAGGTGTTAGCATTGTGGACTTAACAGGGAATTCTGGTGAAATATTTAATGGGAAAATTGCCGATATGCGCGATGAGGATGGTTTTGTTACTTCACCATCAATTAGTATAAACCCGGGGCTTTACGCATTTTCTCTGCAAAGAAATGATGGTGCATATTTTTCCATAATTAAAGAATATAGCTCAGAAGACAACACGAGTGGATTATCGGGTAGTTTTACATATACCATCTATCCTGTGCCAATAAATAATAATCAATTTAGCATTGATGTACTTGCAACTGCAAAGCTAGAAGTCCTTTATAAAATATTTGATCTGAATTCTAACTTGCTATATGAGTCTCGTATTTTTATTGAAAAGGATGAATCTAAAACCTTGGTAATCGAACCCGAAGTTCAACTCCCAGAAGGGTTCCTGGTTAATCAGTTTGTTTTTATGGATGGCTCGCAACTAAGCTCAATTACGCAAAATTCAAATAATTAATAATAATTGTACCGTTATGAAAAGCTCTTTTAATGCTACCATTTTGTTCGTAATAATAGGTTTAAGTACAATGTCTATTTCCTTCTCTCAGGTAGATGTTAATATTGAAAACCAGATTACAATTGGAGGTGCCGAGGACGATTATCCCATGTCAATTTGTAAAACAAATGAGGGGTTTATCTTAACCGGACTAAGCTATTCTGGTGTGTCGGGAAACAAAACAGATGCGTCGCAAGGTTTCTCAGATGTTTGGGTAGTTAAAGTAGATGAAAGTTTGCAAATTCAATGGCAAAAGAGTTTTGGTGGTAATATGTTTGAATCAGGTAAAAGTGTTATTAGTACCGGAGACGGTAATTTTATTATTTCTGGTACTAGTAGCTCCTCAATGAACGGAGATATAGACTCCGTAGGATTTGGTGTCTATGATTATTGGATTTTTAAAATGAACGAGACCGGTGATATTGTTTGGCAAAATTTAATCGGTGGTTCTGGTTTGGAGCTAGGTGGATATGCGATTCAATTATCAAATGGGAATCTAATTATAGCTGGATCGTCAAATTCTAATATTTCAGGATACAAAACAGAAAATAGTCGAGGTGCATTTGATTATTGGGTGGTTTGTACCGATTCTCTAGGGCAGGTCTTATGGGATAGAACATACGGTGGAAGTGAATCTGATAATTTGGAAGATGTCATTTTGTTAAATGAAGATCACTTGTTGTTAAGCGGTGTCTCTTATTCTCCAATATCAGGTGAGAAAACTGAGGCCGTCTATGGTATGGGAGATATTTGGCTGGTAAATATTAATACAGCGAATGGAGAGATTGAATGGGATAAGACAATTGGTGGATCTGGCGACGAGGCATATCCATCATTGGCGATATTAAATAATCATATTTATATTAGTGCTAGCTCAGAGTCAATGATATCAGGAACTAAAACGGAACCCTCTATTGCCTGGTATGATTTCTGGATCACCAAAATGGATTATAAATCAAATATTATTTGGGATAAAACAATTGGCTCCGACATGGCAGATCATAGTTTTGATGTATTGGTTTCGCATGATGAAAAGATTGTTATTGCAGGTGCATCTAACAGTAATGTTTATGCCGATAAAACGGAAGCCTGTTTTGGAGATAATGATTATTGGGTGGTTTGTATTGATACGATGAAAAATATTGCATGGCAAAAAACTTTAGGAGGATCCGGAGCCGATAGAATTTTTGCTATTAATGAAACTGCTCAAGGAGGATATATGATTGCCGGAAGCTCTGATTCCGATCAGTCGGGCCTTAAGAGTGAAAGTTGTAATGGGAAATATGACTTTTGGTTGCTGGATATTAAACCCTTATTAATTTTTAACCAAGTTCCGAAGTTAGAGTTAAAGTCTTATCCAAATCCCTTCACAAATATGTTGAATATGGAATTTCCTGAAAGCTTACTAGGTGATGATTTAATAATTTATGATATAAATGGAGTTGAGGTCTTTAAGACTACAATATTAAATTCTAAAATTGAAATATCGGGAGCTATGCTTGTACCGGGTACCTACATAGCTAAAGTCAGGAACGATCATTCACAGATAGTTGTTGGATCTTTAGTTCGGTATTAAGTGCAATAACTGTTCTCTTGCATTCACCCTGTGATTTCATATCACGGGGTGAGTTGTTTTTAGGATTCTGACAAAACAAAAAAGCCCCACCAATTTGGCAGGGCTCTCTCTATCTTTATACTAAATACTAGGTACTCAGTACTAGTTTTTACAATCCGTATTTTGCAATTATTTCTTGCTTACTTAATCCAAGAATACCGTGCTTCTCACCAACTTTCTTAAAGGCAGCTAAAGCTTTGTCTAAGTGATGAATTTCATGTCCGGCGGAAATCTGCGTACGAATACGAGCTTGTCCGTTAGGTACTACCGGGAAGAAGAAGCCAATGGCGTATATTCCTTCGTCATACAAGTCCTTTGAGAAATCTTGGGATAACTTAGCGTTGAACAACATTACAGGAACAATTGGCGTGTCTCCGTCTTTTAAAACAAAGCCCATTTCTTCAAGACCTTTTCTCCAATAAGCCGTGTTTGCTTCAAGTTTGTCTCTTCTTTCAGTATTATTCGAAATCAAATCGAAAACCTTCAATACACCAGATACAACAACAGGAGCAATGGTATTTGAGAATAAGTATGGACGAGCTTTTTGACGACACATCTCAACTAATTCCTTACGACCAGAAACACATCCACCAGATGCACCACCAAGACCTTTACCGAATGTAGTTGTAATGATATCAACTTTACCCATGATACCGTACTTCTCGTGTGTTCCACGACCAGTTTTACCAATAAATCCTGATGAGTGAGACTCATCGATGAATAACATGGCATCGTACTTTTCGCACAAAGCAGCCATCTCATCTAATTTAGCAGTATCGCCGTCCATTGAAAATACACCATCGGTAATTACAACTTTCTGACGTTTGTCAGCATGTAGTTGCAATTTGCTCTCAAGGTGCTTCATGTTTGAGTGCTTGAAAGTATCGTGTATAGCACCTGCTAAACGAATACCATCAATAATTGAAGCATGAACCAAACGGTCAGAAATCATTACATCTTCGTCGTTTAGGATAGCTTCAAATACACCCGCATTTGCATCCATACATGATGGAAAAAGAATGGTGTCTTCTGTTCCTAAGAATTCAGTTACAACATTCTCTAATTCGCGGTGAATGTCCTGTGTTCCACAAATGAAACGTACAGATGACATACCGTATCCGCGAGAATCCAAACCTTCGTGAGCTGCTTTAATTACCTCCGGCTGACTTGATAGTCCAAGGTAGTTATTCGCACACATGTTGATTACTTCCTTTAGGCCTGAGCCTTCAGGATATTCAACCATAATGTCCGCTTTTTGGTTTGAATGGATAAAACGTTCTTGCTTGAAAATACCAGCATCTTTAATTCCCTGAAGGGTTGCTTCGTATTGTCCTCTTACTTTATCGCTATAAGCCATAATTCTAAATTTGGGATTTAAAATTCCAAATAACATAAGTCAAATCTCAAATAAATACCAAACAACAATTATCAAATTTAGTGTAACTGGAATTTGGATATTGTTATTTATTTGAGATTTGAATATTGGATTTTGTTATTTGACGAATACTATTTATTAATAAATTCTTCAACCAAAGTTGCAATCTTACTCACTGAGTCAAACGCTTCTGGTGATGCTTTCTCATCAGGGATAGAAATTTTATATTTCATCTCTAAGAATCGCTTTAAAGAAACCATTGAAAATGAATCAACAATACCACCCGAAATGAGTGGACTATCAAAAGTTAATTCTTCTTCTTCATCTTCTAAATACTCTTCAATTACATACTCTAGTACTACTCCTTTAATGTCTTCCATGTTTTTTTATTTTAAGTGTTTAAATTATGTTTTTAATAAGTAAAAAGTTCATAAAGTAGAAAGTTATAAAGTCTTAATTAGTGCAGAAATTAATTTTGAAATCTCAATGGATAGTGAATATATTTCTTCAAATGTTTCATCATTTATTCTGTTTAGGTCTTTTGCCAGATAAAGCATAGACCTTACTTCTCCACAAGATCCTTTTGCGTAAAACAAGAAAGTTTTGAATTCCTTGTTGCTTCTACGTTCAAATCCTTCCGCAATATTATTCATTATTGAAACTGAGGCTCTTTGAATTTGATCTCTAAAGCCCCAATCGTTGCTATCTGAAAATTGCTGATAGATTTGGGCAGTCAATATTCTTGACTTCTGCCATGACATAATATCTTCAAATCTATCTATTCTCATCAACCAACTTTATACTTTATAAACTTTTCACTTTCTACTAAATACGATCAACTAGTCATCCTCTAAGGTAGACGTATCACCAATCTCTAAGCCCCATTCTTTGGCGTGTAACATGCGTCGCATGATTTTACCACTTCTGGTTTTTGGTAATTTATCCATATACTCAATCTCTTGTGGCATGGCCAGTGGCGAAAGTTTCTTACGAATAAAGTTCATGATTTTAAGCTCTAATTCTTCGCTTGCTTCGAAACCTGGTTTTAATGTAACGAAAGCTTTTACTACTTCCATGTTTACATCATCCGGCTTAGCTACAACAGCAGATTCGGCCACAGCTTCGTGCTCCAATAAAGCAGACTCAACTTCGAAAGGACTAACCAAGTGTCCACCGGTATTAATCACATCATCGTCGCGACCAACAAACCACCAGTAACCATCAACGTCGATTGTTGAGCGGTCGCCTGACAGGTACCAACCATTCTTAAATTTCTTATTGAATGTTTCCTCGTTGTTCCAATACATGCGCATAACTGCAGGCCAATCCGGACGGAATGCAATCAAACCAGGTTTGTTCGGTTCAGTTATTTCTTCAAAGGTGTCTGGATCAAGAATACCAGCAGTAATTCCAGGGAATGGTTTACCCATTGAACCCGGCTTTACCTTCATTCCTGGGTAATTACAAATCATCATCGATCCGGTTTCTGTTTGCCAGAATGTATCGTAGAAAGGTAAGCCCAATACTTTCTCTGACCAAATTACAGCCTCAGCATTTAATGGCTCACCAACAGATGCCAGGTGACGTAATGATGAAAGATCGTATTTCTTAACTGCTTCTTCACCGGCTTTCATTAACGAACGAATAGCAGTTGGAGCACTGTACCACATGCTTACCTTGTTCTTCTGAACAAAAGCATACCATGACTCAGGACTAAATCCAGTGTCAAGCACGCATTGCGTAGCACCGTTGGTCCAGGCACCAATAATACCGTAAGATGTTCCGGTAACCCAACCCGGGTCGGCGGTACACCAGTAAATATCGTCTTCCTGAATATCAAGTACCCACTTTGCAGTTAGGTATTGTGAGATCATGGAGTAATGAACGTGCTTTACACCTTTTGGCTGTCCGGTAGTTCCTGATGTATAATGCAGAACTGACGGTGATTCAGCTTTTGTTGGGTGAATTTCAAAATTCTCAACCGGGGCAGATCCATCCATATCGAATGGAGTTTCGCGTTCTTTTAGTGATTTAACTCCATCATGATCAACAATAATAATGTGCTTTAAATAAGGTGATCTTTCAACCAACTTACGAACTTTTGCAACATGCTTACGCTGGGTCATAATAGCTGTGGTTTCTGCATTGTCTAAACGAACATGTAATGACTCATCGCCAAATGCAGAAAACAATGGTTGAGCAATAGCACCCATTTTCAGAACGCCCAGAAAACCAATGTAAAGTTCAGGAATCTTATCCATAAATAAACATACACGGTCTTCGGCTTTAATTCCTAAATTGCGCAGGAATGAACCAACTACGTTGCTTCTTACTCTAACTTCATTGAAGGTGTAGCGCTTCTCAACACCACCAAGTCCTTCCCAAATGAGTGCAAGCTTATCGCCTTTCCCCATTTCACAGATACGATCAGAACAAGCGTGGCCAATGTTGATAACATCACCCTCTTTGTAGCCCAATTCCTTTTCAGCAATCGACCAATCAAAGTCTTTCATTCTTTCGTCGTATGATCCAATATTCGACATAATTGTAATTTGTTATAAGTGTGTAAATTAAGTATGTTAACGTTAAGTGTGAACGATAGTCTTAGAAATTTTCCGATGAATGTGAATCTTGCTAAATACCGTATTGTCCATTTGTTTTTCTTTTCAATTTTAGCTCACTTTATTCACTTCAAGCAGAACCACTGCATTCGCAATGTCTTTTAAATGTGAAAGCGAAACCTGAATGTTATTAATGTTATGCTTGTTTATTACTTCAAGTACCTTTCCTGTAACTGTTATTTCTGGTTTTCCAAGATCGGTATTTGTTATTTCAATTTCCTGATAACGCATGCCATAGCGCCATCCGGTGCCTAATGCCTTAAAGAATGCTTCTTTAGCTGCAAACCTGGCTGCAAAATGTTGGTGAGGAAATCTTTTGGATTCGCAATAAGATATTTCGAGAGGGGTGAATAGCGTTGATTTAAGTCCACTCTCTTTAATGAGCTTTCTCTCAATTCTTTCTACTTCGATAATATCTGTTCCTAAGCCGAATACCAAACGATAAGTGTTTATTTATGGTTAATGCTCAAATATTTTGTGCTATAAAAATAGAAGAAATATTGAGCCTTAAAAATGACTTAGTGCAAATAATTTGCAAGTTTTTTATTTGAGATATCACACTTTTTGTAGTGTATGTGCTTGCTTTTTTATGTCCTGCTCTTTTTGACTGGTCTATCTGTAGCCCTAAGAAGGAGGAAAGCTCCGACCTGACAAGGCATCTGGTTTTGTTTGATTAATTATGGAAGGCAATGCCAATGATGTTTCAATACGCTGGATATTGATTCTTTAGAATGAGAAAAAATTGTATTTAAGGTCTGTCTCCACTGTCGTATATTAAAGGTGCATCGGATATGGACTTTAATTTTTGTAAACAGATCAATTTTTAGTAATTATACATGTTCAACCTCCTAAACGAAAAGTATGCTAAACATTGCTTTATTTGGACCACCGGGTGCCGGAAAAGGAACACAGTCTGAGTTTCTGATTAAAAAGTATAAACTGTTTTATATCTCTACTGGAGATCTGTTGCGTAAAGAGTTGGCAGAGAAAACCAAGCTTGGGCTGGAGGCTCAGAGTATAATTGCTTCCGGTGGTTTGGTATCTGATGAGATAATTGTTCAGATTATTGAGAAAACCATTACGGATAACCCTGACTCCAATGGCTTTCTGTTTGACGGTTTTCCGCGAACCTATATTCAGGCTTACATTCTCGAAGGCTTGATGATTAAGCTGAATACCTCGCTTGATTGTTTAATTAGCTTAAATGTTCCCGAAGAAGAATCGGTTACCAGATTATTAAATAGAGGAAAGACTTCTGGTCGTGCAGATGACAACGAAACGGTAATTAGGAATCGCCTGAAGGAGTACAATGAGAAAACTTTGCCGGTACTGCAGTTCTACAAGGACAAAGGCATTTATACCGCTATTGATGGGATTCAAACTATTGACAAGGTTAATGCAGCCATTCGAAAAGAGGTGAAAGAAATTCTCGATAAGAAGCTTTTCAATATTGTGTTATTTGGCTATCCTGGATCAGGGAGAGGATCGCAAGGGATGGCCATTGCAAAAAAGTTTGGTTTGGAGTATGTAGCAACCGGAGCAATGCTGGAGCATGAAATAGAGGCTGGAACAACTACAGGTAAGCAAATCACAGAATTATACGAGAATGGTCAATTGGTACCTGATGAAATTGTTGTGCGTTTGATTGAAAAAAAGCTTGAGAATTCGAAAGGGGTTAAAGGCTTTATATTTAAGGGTTTTCCGCGTACACTCGTACAGTCATATATTTTAGATGGTTTGCTGAAAAAACATGGTTCGTCCATATCGCAGGTAATGGAAATTGAGGTGCCAACGCTTGAGCTCATTCAGCGACTCGATGTAAGAAGTAAAACCGACAGATGCATGCCTTATGATAACAGCACGGCTAAAATTGTAAAACGTCTGCAGGAACATGAAACCAAAACGGTGCCGGTTATTCAGAAGTACAATCAATTACATGGGGTTAAAAAGATTGATGGTATGGGAACATTCGATGAGGTTTTCAATCGTATCAGTCAGGAAGTTGAAGAGGGTATAAAAAGTATGCGTTAGGTGTTAAGCTTTGGCTTTCATTATCAGGTGTGATTATTTCTTGATGGTTAGAAAGGTGCCAGTTTGCGATCTTTGTTTGAAGGTTTGTGTGCTAATCTTATTTGTATGTGTGCCTTGCGCAAGAAAAAAATAGTTTTCCTAAATATCGTGTAGTATTTAATGCAAAGGTTTGCGGAAAACAAAAGTGCGTGAGCCACCTCTGAGCTAAGTCCGTTGGGGTTTGAGAGTTATGAATTATTTTTTACTTTTAAGAAAAAATTAAGCTAATGAAAAAGATATTTACGTTAATTGGAGTTTCTGTTATTTTGTTGGTGTCGATACAAAGTTACAGTCAAATCCAAACAACCATGAACTTTCGTGGAGAAATGAATAGTTGGGGCTCAACGGCAATGACATTTGAGGATTTAGGGACGGATAGATGGATTGTAACTATTCTCTCTGATGGTAATGATAATGAATCTTTGTTTAAGTATGATGCTACAACTAATTGGACTGGTTCTAATTGGGGAAGAGGTGATGTTGTTAATCTAGGATCAAGGACTGATTGGTATTCTGGTGGGGCGGATGGAAAATTTAATGAAACCCTAGGTAAATATTATACATTCACGTTTAAAGATATTGCTGGTGGAGCTAATACGGAAGGATTTGTTATGGAAACTTCAGGATTACCAATTAACATTGCTAGTGTAGCTCAAGGAGGTACTCAGGATGGAGCAATTTATTATGCTTCAACGGATGCTCAAGTAATCGCGATTACATTGTCCTCTTCTAAGTCAGCTGAGGAGAATATCTATCTTAGGTATTCTACTGATGGTTTTTCTACTGATGACTTTGTGTTAGCAACAGGTTCAGGAACAACCTATACTGCTACTATTCCTGCACAATCTATTGGAACTGTTGTTAGCTATTATGTGCTTTCAACAACATTGACATATTCTGTTTCAGGCGATTTAGATACCTATACAGACTTAGCTACATTAAATTATAATACCAATGGGGGAGTTAATTATCATTATACCGTGTCTAATCTACGATCTATAACTACAGGAGAATGGCATAGTACAGGTACTTGGTTATTTGGTGCCGTTCCAACATCATCTGATGATGTTTTAATTGTTGATTCAGATGTTATCACAGTTAATAGCCCTTCAGCGATAGCAGGTTCATTAGATCTGGCTAGCGGAGCATCCTTGATTGTTTCGGCAGGGAATTCACTTACTGTAACTGGTGCCTTCACGAATAATGCTGGGAGTAGTGGGGTTGTTGTTAAAAGTGATGCAGGCGGAAATGGATCATTGATTGTATCTGGAGCTGTTGCAGCAAACGTAGAGCGTTATATGCAAGGATATGATAATAGTTCAGGTGGTGGTTGGCATTTAATTTCATCAGCAGTTAATAATCTAACCATTTTTGGATCTGGTTTCGTACCAGTATCCGGAACAGATGATTTATATGCGTATAGCGAATCAACAAACACCTGGTTAAATTATTTGAATTCATCATTCGGTTCATTTGCCAATGGAGTAGGTTATTTTATTGCACGTAAGGATGACTTTACAGGCACCTTTAGCGGTACCTTAAACGTGGCCGATGTTGCATTCTCAAACCTTTCGCTTACAAGCGGACAAGGTGAAGGCTGGCACTTGCTTGGTAATCCGTATGCTTCTGCCTTAAAGTGGAACGATTCAGGAAATAGTTGGGGCTTGAGTAATATTGCTGCTACCGCAAAGGTCTGGAACGAAAGTGCAGGTAATTATTCCGATGTGGTTGCCAACGGTATTATTCCATCTACAAATGGATTTT
>JBFHES010000144.1:0-11973 GCA_041584015.1 Bacteroidales bacterium | reverse complement strand
CCTGACTATTTTATTGCAATAGATAATTATAATAAAGAGCTAGCTGCAAAAGCATAAAGCCATGCAGTTGATAGCATCTTGCTGCATATATAGCTCAACATGTTGAATAGCCTTTCATTCCTGTTTATCGCGGAATGAAAGGCTATTTTTATAACAAGCTTTTTTAGATGTTTCTGAACTAATTTAAGGTTGCTATTTAGCTACCTCTACTCCTTTCCAGAAGGCAACATATCCTTTAATATTTTTAGCAAGCTCAGATGTTTCCGGGTAATACCATGCTGCATCTTTATTTGTTTTATCAGCAACTTCCAGATGATAGTAGCTTGCTGTTCCTTTCCAATGACATTCCGTTTTTGTCGGGCTATCTATTAAGAATTCCCTTTTTACTGAGTCAGCAGGAAAGTAATGATTTCCTTCAACGTTTATGGTTGTTTTACTTTCGGCTATTACTTGCCCGTTCCAAATTGCTTTCATATGTATTCGATTTTTAAATTGTAATTTAATGCTTAGTCGCATTTAGCTTATCATCCTGACAACCACGTTGATGTTAATGACTGCAGCGCTAGTATTATCTTCCTAACTAATCCACGGTAGAATTTTTCACTTTTGGTTTAATGAGTAAGCGCAACGATTGATCATAGGTTACGTAATTCCACATCCAGTTAAGGAAAATGAATAATCGGTTCTTTACGCCAACAATACTCATTAAATGCACAAAAAGCCAAAGCACCCATGCAATGAACCCTTTCAGTTTGATTGCAGGTAAATCGGCCACTGCTAAATTACGACCAATGGTTGCCAAAGAACCTTTATCCTTGTATTCATATTCTTTTAACTGAACGCCTGATTGTATTTTTTTTAGGTTTTTTGCCAATAGCATAGCTTGCTGTATAGCAGGTTGAGCAACCTGTGGATGCCCCTCGGGATATTTTGTAGTCGGCATTAAGCAGGCATCACCAATTGCAAAAACATCCGTCATGCCTTGTAGCTGGTTAAAGCGATCGACAAGCAGTCTATTACCCCGCGAGTAGCTTGCAGACTTGATTCCTTTTAAGCGATTTGCTGCTACTCCAGCTGCCCATATAACGGTTCTGGTTTCAATGGTCTGTCCATCTGCCAGACTTAAAACTTTTCCATTATAATCTTGCACCATCGATTTCAGGGTTACTTCTACATTTAAATTTTGTAGATAACTTAAAGCTTTCTCCGACGCATGCTTAGACATTCCGGCCAGCACTCGTTCTCCGGCTTCGTAGAGCACAATGCGCATTTTACTTAAATCCAATTCCGGGTATTCTTTCGGAAAAATGTATTTTTTCATTTCAGCAATGGCTCCAGCCAGCTCAACACCGGTTGCTCCTCCTCCAACGAGCACAACATTCAGGTACTTATCTATTTTATTGGCATCCGGTTCTAATAAGGCTTTCTCGAAATTCTCAAGAATTGTATTTCTTATGAGGATGGCATCGGAAGCAGTCTTCATTGAGAGCGCATTTTGCTCAATACTTGTGCTGTTGAAAAAGTTGGTATTCGTTCCGGTTGCCAATACCAGATAGTCATATCGAAGTGCTCCAATACTGGTTAAGATGATCTTATCAGTAGCCTTTATTTCAGCAATTTCAGCTATTCGAAAAAAAATGTCTCTTTCCTTTTGCAGTATCTTTCGAATAGGGAATGAAATAGAGCTTGGTTCAAGTCCTGCTGTAGCAACCTGATACAATAATGGCTGGAATTGATGAAAGTTATTCTTGTCGAGTAAGACAATCTGAAAGCCTTTTCCTTTTAACTTTTGCAAGAGCTTAAGGCCACCAAAGCCACTGCCAATTATTACAACCCTCTTTTTATTTGTGTCAGGAATGTTGGGGATAAATAGGTGCTTTTCCATAGTATGCGATCATATATGAAATAACAACGCTACGATGTGCTTGTTTTTGATTCAACCAGAAAAATACAAATTGATTCAAGCAAGTAGTTACACCAAACTATTCTTACCTTAGCAGAAATAGCTTGATGTGACAGAAAATCATATTAATGTACTATCAAAGGCGGGAAACTCCCTATTTATTGACCTTAATAAATGGTACCGTTTTAATATGGCCATTAAAGTTAAATTGCAGGAAGTACATACCTTCTGCTTGCTTCTTAAGATTGAGTTCGGCATTTGCTTCGTTAACCACAAGCTCCTGAATAAGGCTGCCGGATTCAGAAAACAAACGTAAGGTATATGGCAACATTTGACCATCTGTTTCAACAACTAGTTGATCAACTGCTGGATTTGGATAAACCTTAATATCCGTTAAAGCGATTGATTGATCCACTCCTACATTTTCCAGTACCGTTACAAGAATAGTATCACTGGAAGAACATTGATAAACATTTGTAACTTCTACATAATAGGCTTGTGTTCCCAATCCAACCGTGCTTCCATCAATATGGAATACCGATATAGCCGATCCGTCCTGCCATAAATATTGATTGAAGCCATTCACAGCATCAAGTGTTAATTCCTGATTGTTATAAATTGTTGTATCCGGACCTAAATCAACTATTGGGTATTCACTCACAAATAAATTTAAGGTGATTACAGAATCACATCCTAGCTGGTTGGTTTGTGTTGAATGATAAACGACATCCTCGGTAAAAGGAGTGCTATCAAAATAGAATGTGTCACCTTCGCAAATGCTCTCGTTAAGATAAACCGAATCGATGAGATTCATGCTCAGGTCAAGCGTTACAATGCTATCGCAACCAAGGCTTGAATTCAGTAACTCCGTGTATATTCCTGGTTGATCAAGTGCAGTTCCCAAGAATATAAATGAGTCATTTTCGCAAAAACTCCCGGCGATAAATGTCTCGTAAGTTTGCAGCAGGCTTAATTCCAATTCAATTACACTATCGCAGTTAAACTGATTGGTGAGTGTGTGATAATACATGCCAGCAGCTGAAAGATAATTTCCGAAGAACTCAAAGGAATCGTTCTCGCAGACTGATGCATAGATTTGAACCGAATCCAAAGTATTTACATTCAATTCGAGAATAATTGTGCTATCACAAGTGTTTTGATTTTGCAATACATGAGAGTATGTACCTGCTGTGTTTAACTGATTGCCAAAGAAATCGTAACTCGAATTTTCGCAAATATCGACACTTATGAATGTGCTGTCGTTTGGAAGAAATGTTGCAGATAATTGGATAACACTGTCGCAAGCCAGTGAACTGGTGGTTGTATAATAATACGTTCCGGATTGCGTAACATTGGTTCCGTAAAAGTCATAAAGTTCTCCATCGCAGCGGCTAATGAACTGTTGACTGGTATCGACAGGAAGGATGTTTAAGTTAAGTACCAGCACACTATCGCACATAAACTGATTGCTAAGAACGTGTGTATAAACGCCGGCGATATTGATGCTGTTGCCAAAGAAATCAAAACTGGTTCCCTCACAAATTGCTTCAGTCAGGTAGGTTGTGTCAATTGGTAAAATGATTAATTCTAGTTGGATGATGCTGTCGCAGTTGTGCTGACTTTGGAGGGTGTGATAGTAAGTTCCTGCAACAGTTAATGGTGTTCCCAAGAAATTGAATGCATCTCCTTCGCAAATACTTTCCAGCACAACACTTGTATCTATTGTATTTACTGTCAGATCAAGGATTAGCAAGCTGTCACATCCATCTTGATTGCTTAATAACTGAGAATAGGTACCTGCTTGAGTCAAGTTGGCGCCATCGAATAGATATGAATCGCCTTCACAAATGGCATCAGCTAAAAAGGTGGTGTCATTGTTTAAGAAAGTAAGCGTTAAACGCTCCGTGCTATCGCAACCTTGGGTATTTACAAACTGGTTTGTATATACTCCAGGTTCGCTTAATAGATTGCCGTTAAAATTGTAGCTTGTCCCCCAACAAAGCGATTCGCTTAATTCTATTAGAAAGGTTGGATTGAGTGTAATAATATTTGAGACGACACTGTCGCACGTGTATTGATCGATGAGGTTAACATGATAGGTGCCAGCTGTGCTGTAATAGCTACCTCCTATTTCAATGCTATCTCCATCGCAAATAGCGTATTGATTTATAGTTGTATCATTAACAACTTCAGTAGCGTTAATTACATTGCTGTATGATGAACAAGTGCCATCGTTAACACTTACTCTGAAAATGCCAGAGCTACTTACAATCAGGCTATCAGAAACTGCTGAGATAATTGAATCACCGTCATTAAACCACTGGTAGCTTATTCCTGTATCGAGACTGTTTGCATTTAATTGTACCATTCCTCCAGGACAAAAGCTAGTATTTCCCAATGCTGTGATGTCAACATTTAAATGGCAATCGAGTTCCAGACTTTTATACATGGTTATTCTGTCGCCATAATCGAAACCAACAACCACATCGTAATCGCCATCATCTTCGTAATCGTAAACATTTATAGGTTTAATCGTTCCCAGATTATCCTCCCATAATTCAGCTGTAAGTATTCCGCTACCGTTGTTTCGGTACAAGCCAACTTCATAAATACTCCCATTAGTAGATCCACTATAACCTGTCCCATAAACAATATCAATATCTCCATCGTGATCATAATCTACCGGGTCAATAGAATATAAGCGGTATTTATAGCCCAATGTATGTCTTTCAAATTGGTAGGCTCCTTCATTCTCGTAGAAGTACAAACTATCTTCATCAAAATCAACCGCCAAAATATCAAGGTCATTATCATTGTCAAAATCAACCAATTCAAAGTCTTCGCACTTAATTGTTGCAACGCTAATGGTATTAAAGCCATTACCATTATTCACAGCAATAAACATTTCGTCGCCGTAGTAGTAGCTCGAGATTACCAAATCAATTAGCGTATCGCCATTTATATCACCTGCTCGCATGCTACGACCACCTTCAATATTATCGCTAATTTCCAACATGGTGAAGTTTTCCGACCCATCGTTTTTGTACCACCATGCTCCAGTATTACCAGAACTAAATGGCGTTGCGTAACCAATAACTGCAATATCTAAATCACCATCCGTGTCAAAGTCTTCAACCCAAAAATCACGGGGACCATTGATAGCAGTGGATATGTGAATGGTTGTAAAGTTGTTGGATCCGTCGTTTTTAAACCAGGTGATTCTATCATCGTCATTAGATGCAGCAATTATATCATTATCGCCATCTTCATCCAGATCCACAATTTTGACAGCATAGGGCTCTTCGTAATTGGTGATTAGCTCATGTTCCTGAAATATATCGCCACCTTTATTTTCGAACCATGCAATAAAATCTCCGTCATTGGAGGCAGCAGCAACATCCTTATCGCCATCACCATCGATATCTTTCATGTCGAAACCACGCGGTGAATCAAATTTAAATGCGAGGTTTTGCTGAGCAAAGTTTTGTGAACCATCATTCACCCATGTTGAAAGCTGGCTGTTGTAATAATCAATATGCGCAAAATCTAAATCTGTTTGACCGTCGAAATCGCCAATGGCAATGCCACTCACATAGTTTAACTCATCGTAAATTTCTACTCCAGAGTGAAAATAGAATGATGAGCCGGAGCCTATTCCTCTGAACAGATACAGTTCGTCAGATGCGTTTGATCCAGCAATAATATCCATTTTATTATCACCATTTATATCTTTAATATCAAACCTATAAGCACCATCCCAGCTGGTTTTAATATTTAAGCTAGTAGGGAAAGTATAGGTCCAACTGTTTCGTAACCAAACTAGTTTATCAGCATTTGAGTCGGCCACCACAATATCGAAATAGCCATCGTTGTTTACGTCTTCAACCTTAATCTGAGCAATTATATTGAAACCACTTTTCAGGGTAATCATGCTAAAATTATTCAATCCATCATTTTGCAAGCAGCGCACTGATGAAATACTAATTCCGTTGTAGGCCTTACCGTAAATAATGTCCCAATCGTTGTCACCATCTAAATCAGCAATTTCAAATTGATTAACATTACTGCCGATTGTATCAATATTTGTAAAGTTGCCAAGCCCATCGTTCTCAAACCAAAAAAGCTGATCGTTGTCTGACTCGCTTACTAAAAAATCCTGGTCATTGTCATTGTCAATATCGAAAACTTTCACATGGAATGGCTTGCCTACTGCCGTGGTTACAACATGTAGCGTAAAGTTTGAGGCTCCATCGTTTTCGAGCCACGATACCTGAGAAGCTCCATAGTAGTTATAACTGGTAAATGCAATATCATTGTCTCCATCACCTTCCCAATCAAAAACAGAGAAGCTTCTGAAAAAATCGATTGAGTCGACCAAAGAAATACGCGTGAATGCACCATTTCCATCATTCTTAAACCAGAATAAATCGCTGATGCCACAGGTAATCAAATCTTCATAACCATCGTTATCAAAATCAATGGACTCAATTTGCTGCGGGCTATCAAAGTTTTGGGTGATGTTAACTTTCTGGTAGTTCTGTGAAACAGCAATTAATGCAGACAGGCTTAAGCATAAAAACAAGAAAAGTTTTCTCATGGTGTGTTTTTTTCTGCAAATTTAAAATAATGAAGCTATTAGCTATAACAGTTAATAATACTTGTTATCAAAAGAAACTAACATTTATGAACAAACTCCGTTTATTCTATGAATCAAAAAAAAGCCTCTAATTATTTAGAAGCCTTAATATAAACAGATATTGTATTAATTGAGCACCGCAAGCTTGGTACCTCTTGCCATTGCCTGTTTGCCAAACTTTATTAGCTCTTTTGCTTGAATGTATCCCGTTTTTGTCATTAGCTTATTCCCATTACTATCTAGTATGAATAGCGACGGATAAGCCTGAACATTGAGTTTACGTGCCATTTTTATACCGTCACCCTTTTCACCATCAAGAGCCACATTAATAAAATGCTTGTTAAAATATTTTCCAGCTTCGGCATTTGAAAAGGTATTGCGCTTTAGCATTTTACATGGGCCACACCAGGTTGCGTATACGTCGAGGAATATTGGCTTGCCTTCTTTTTTCGATAAGGCCAGCGCTTCGTCCCAGGTACCTTCAAAAAATTGAATACCACTGGCATTTGCAATCGGTTTATTACTCTGTGCAAAGGTGCTTTGTATGCTCCAAATGGAGATTAGCGCTGTAACAAAAATTAATCTGATTCTCATAGTGTATGTATTTATGTAATTACTCATTCATGTTTCCTTTTTCTGAAACCTGTTTGTTACAATAGTCGGGCTACTATTAACAACCTGACGCATACAACTGTTAAAATGTGTTAAGCTTTTGGGTCTACTTGAGAAATGTAAGGCGATAATTTATGCAGCATTCCTAGCTCCATCCATATGGCATTTGCAGCAACTTCCCATTTTAATGTGGAAACACCATTTCGATCACCAATAATTCTATAAGCTTCGTGCTGATAATATATTTCCAGCTTTTCGCCGACCTGCGGATTAATGGTTTGCAGGTCATCAAAGTTCATACGAATGGTTGCTCTGTTTTTAAACTCAATTACTATTTCATTATAGAACAGTTTAACATCAGCTCTGCCAAGCTCTTCAAGCTGATAACCTGAAGCACTATGATAAACGATTGAGTTTTCATCAACAAGTATTGGCTGCTTAGATGCATTGGCAATCTGCTTTTTTGTGTAGGACATCAGGTACTTTTCTTGCCAATTGTACCAGTCACGTATATTATCGAAATACAACTTACCGCTACGTTCAAAAAAGCCATAAGTGTTAATGTGGATATCGTAGTCGCATTTCTTACAGGTGAAATCATTCTTGCGGGCGCGAAAGCTATCAATTGCATTGCAAGCTGGGCATACATACAAAGCATGGCTAATGTGCTCGGCCTTGTGTCGCGAATAGACTTTATTCATCCTCTTGCGCTGATGTTCAACCTCATCATGCACAAGTTTGGCTCTAAGTTCTGTAATTAAGGCTCCGGTTGAAAGCTGTTCAAGCTGTTCCCTGGTAAACAGTAAATGGTACTCTACTTCCAGTCTGGTGTATCTAATTTTTGTCGACCAGCGCGGATTCATCAGGTTCATGCCTTTCATGATTGAAAGCACCACCGGTACTTTCAATAGTTTCATTAGTTTTACAATCGACGCATCAATATAAAAGCTTGAACCTGCCCAGTTCCTAACAGCTTCAGGAAATATACCTACGCTTTCGCCCTGATTAATAACAGCAGCTATGTCGCGGATTACCTTCGTATCGCGCATGTTTTTCTTTTTAGGAATAGTGCCTAATCTGGTAAGAAAGAAGCGTTGCACCGGATTGCGGAAAGCAGCATCGGATGATACAAAGTGGGTGAAGCGAGGCAACATGTTTCCGATAACAAATGGATCGAAAAAGCCCACATGATTGCTGATGAGCAAGTAGGGCGATTTTAATTCCTTTACGTTTTTAGGGAGTTTTTTCTTTATGCGAAAAATGAAAGAGAATAATGAAAAAACAACATAGGTAATGAAGCGAATGTACAGCTTTGTTGGAAACGCTTTAGGTTTACGAAGACTCATAGTGTGCTATTCACCATTTTTTTCGTGACAGTTTTGATCCGCACCTCCAAGGTTATAGATTTCCTGAATGCCCCTCAATTTTGCTGCAAAGTCAATGTTTAAATCAATCAATCTGCCGGTCGATAAATCAAATACCCAACCATGCACAATCGGGAAGCCATGATCAAGATATGTTTTTTGAACCACAGCTGTTTTAATTACATTCAGACATTGCTCTTCAACATTCAACTCAACAAGGCGGTTGAACTTTTCCTGTTGATCTTCATAAGCGTTTAATTCGTCTTTATGCAGGCGATACACGTCGCGGATATTTCTAAGCCACGGATTTAAAATACCATAATCCTTGCACTGCATTGCGGCTTTAACACCGCCACAATCGTAGTGTCCACATACAATAATATGCTTAACGCCCAACTGACCAACGGCGTATTCAATCACGCTCATGGAGCTAAAATCAGTATTGCTAATTACATTACCGATATTACGATGCACGAACACCTCACCTGGTTTTAAACCCATCAGCTCTTCTGTAGAAACTCTGCTATCGCTGCACCCTATATAAACATATTCGGGATTTTGACCTTGAGCTAATTTCTTGAAAAAATCTGCATCGGTTGCCTTTTTTTCAGCAATCCACTTTTTATTATTGGCAAAAATATCGTCGTAAGTTGGCATATCTATATATTTAACTATCGCAATGCGAAGATAATAATTCTTCGCATTTGTTTAGATCGAACCGTACCAGCATATGTTTATAATATTCCTTTTAGGAAATTATTTGGTAGACAACAATTATCATAGGTTCATTGTTACATGTGTTCATCCTAAAAACTAAACCTTATGCGATTAATTTTAGCCATTGTACTGTTGCTGAGCTTTTCAAATCTGGAAGCACAGAAAATGCCAAGTATGTCAAGTATTCCAGGCCCTAAGCTGGTTAGTTTATATTCTGAAATAGTTGGAGAAGAGTATCAGCTTCTGCTCACCTTTCCGCTCCAATTTAATCCTGAAAAAAAATATCCTGTATTTTATTATTTAGATGCTTGGGGAACCAGTGGTGCTATGAATGAGTTGGCGCTTTCAAGAATGTGGAATAAGAGCATTGACCCGGTAATCTTAGTCGGTATTTCGTATAACACGGACCCATTTAGCTATGGTAGTTTACGAAAACGTGATTATGCGCCTATGGTGAACAAGGCAACCAAGGAAGGGAAAGCTGATGACTTTTTACAATTTATAAAAACTGAATTGATTCCGTTTATGGAAGAAAATTATTCTGCAGCAGTAGATAACAGAGGTTTAATGGGCTATTCATATGGAGGATTGTTTGCAGCTTGGGCATTACGACAAGAGCCAGAACTGTTTCAAAAATTAGCACTGACTAGTCCTTCGTTATGGTACGAAGACTATTACTTGTTTAATGATGAACAATTTTTAAGTAACATCTCCTCCGCCATGGATTTAAGAGTCTTCCTGTCGATTGGCTCTCTTGAAGGTGGTGTAAAGGATTCTAAAAAGCTTTACGAGCTAATGAAAGCCAATCCTTCAATTGAATCTACATTTGTAGTTTTTGATGGAGAAACACATGGTACTGTTGGTTCTGCGGCTCAATCTCGTGGAATTAATTTCCTGTATGAACATGAACTCAGAAGAATAATGAAGGCTGCAGAGCTCGCCTATGCTAAAAAAGACTATCCATTATGTTTACAAAAATATGAAGAAGCTTTTTCAAAGTATCCTCGCGAGATGGATGAAGGCGACCAATATAATTTTGCTTGTTTATATTCGTTAAATGGAAAAGCAGACAAGGCATTCGAGCTCCTGGAATTAGCTGTGGATGAAGGTTACAGTGATATTCAACACATAAATAAAGATAAGGACTTTAAAAATATACATAAAGATGCACGTTGGAAACCTTTACTTGAAAAAGTAAAATCGAATAATAAAAAAGCAAATAATTAGTAGCAATGAAAAAACTTTGGTTAGCCCTAATGCTTTGTCCGTTTATGGTCAATGCACAGGTAACATTTGTAGAACATGTGGTAGATAGCTCTGCTGCTGCAATTGGCATTAATAAAATTGTGCCGGTGGATTTTAATCTGGACGGCCTGCAGGAAGTGGCAGTTTCTAAGATTGGAAACAATAACATGTTGTATTATGAGAATATGGGATCTAATAATTTCTCATCGGGTAACATGATTGATGATTCTATAAACTTTGCGGTGGATATTTGTAGTGGAGACTTTGATGAAAATGGTTTTCCTGATCTCGCAAGCTTTTCACTCTTCGATGATTCTATTTATATTCATCTTAGTTACAACGGCACCTTTGGTATGAAACGGGCAATTGCTGCGGCTACTTTCTTTCCAATTCAATTGCATGCCAGCGATTTAAATATGGACGGACACTTAGATTTATTAGCCATTGACGATACGGTTGTTTACATATATTTTAACGATGGAATGGCCAATTTTAGTCAGGAAGTTTTAATTAGCGAGTCGGAGTATTATTCAGGCAATATTGGAGATATTAATGATGACGGCTTTCCTGATGTGATTTTAGGTAGTGTGCAGATTTTTACTTTTCTGAATAATGGCGATGGAACATTTACAAAGGATACTAGAAATGATGCCTTAATAAATGATTTTGTTTTTGAGATTGAAATCACCGACATTAATAATGATGGATATAATGATCTTGGCATTTACTATTCCAATACTAATCCGAATATTGATTGGTTCGAAAATGATAGTAGCGGATTGTTTTCATTTGGAGGTCATATTACGAGCTCTGCTGATGATATAAAAAGCATGCGCTTTGCCGATATCAACAATAATGGCATGTCGGATTTGGTAACAGCCTATGGCCAGACTGGTGAGTTGGTATGGATTGAAAATTTAGGGAATGGCCTTTTTGCAACTGAGCAAGTAATTAAATCCTTCACCATATTACCACGAGAAGTTGCAGTTTCAGATGTTGATAACGACGGAGACATAGACGTTTTTTGCAGCCATATTAATAAAGGTTTGTTTTACTTTGAAAATACAAGCTTTAACTCTATTACTAATGAGGCTGCATATTCAGGAGCTTTTTATCCAAATCCCGCCAGGAACAGTGTGAAACTAACTTTAGAGAAAGATGGTAGTTATTCTATCATTGATATGATGGGAAAGACAATTGTTCATCAACAAAAATTAGTGAGTGGGGAGAATGAAGTTCGTTTGAATCTAAATACAGGTTCCTACATTCTTAAATGGTTTGATGGTGCAACCTTAAACAGTGAGGTATTAATGATAATAAAATAGCTATTGATTGATAGCAGTTCTTTTACCGGGCCCATAACATAAAGTTATGGGCTCAGCTTTTTAAAGTTTCTTAATCTCTGTATTCTCATAAATGAATTGGTTCCCTCCTTCTATACCCACTTTAAAAATGGCCTTGGCAAGTTGCACCGATGTGATAACAGTATTCGGCAT
>JBFHES010000143.1:0-11988 GCA_041584015.1 Bacteroidales bacterium | reverse complement strand
CCTGTTTTTAGTTGAAGAGGCACATTGCTCGTCTGCCAGATGTAGTCCTGGCCTGTGTTAGATAAAGAATGATTTGCTTGTAGTTGTCCATCCACATACAGCGCAATCTCGGCATCAACGAAACTTGCGTATCTTATTTCTAGCTCGTATTCTTTACTTTGTTCTATTTCAACTTGATATTCTACCCATTGACCGGGTAAAATACTGTATAGTTCTAATGATGTATTGGGTGATTCTGTTGTAAGTCTAAGTTTGGGACCGTTTAACCAATTGTTGGTGCCAAGGCCATCCATAATACTAATTGAACTATAATGTTCGGCTTCAATTATCTGTTGCTCTACATAGTAGGTGTTCTTGTCCTGGCTTGACATTTGGGTGTAAATCTCGCCCAGCTCTGTAAGCTGAGTGCTCATTGAATTTGTTAAAAGATACATGTAAGGGAAATCATTCTCTCTTCCGGTTGATCTTGGAATAAACCAGGCGTACCTATAGATATCCGGTTCTGCTTCCAGGTAATTTATAGCATCGGCCATAAACCTTTGTTGGCTTTCCGGGCTAACATTTCCTTCCCAGGCACAAAACTCAGTGAGCCAAATTGGTTTTTCGTATTTCTTAAATCGATCGATATAGTTTTTTAAAGAGCGAACATTTGACATGTAACAGTGCACTGCAATACCATGGAAATTGCTAACCGGGACTAAAGAAAAGAATTCATCCAGCCAAACAATTGGATCATGATATCCGTCTAATGTTCCATAGTTCATTGCCGGAGCAATGATTTTTAGATTCAGTTCATCAGCAATTGATTGCACCGAATTCCATCTTTCAGCTGCTTCTGTTGGCGTCAGGTTTGCCTGATCAATTAGATTTGGTTCGTTGAATGCTAAGAGGTATTCACAGGTAGGATATCTGTTTACATGTTCCCTTAGTAAGTCTTCATCTATACCATTCCATGCCATTGGGCAAAAATCAATCTGATGTTCTTTTACACTTTCATCAAATGCTGAGTTTTGGAAAGGCGACCAGTTGTACGACCAGGAAATACCAGTTGCCAACGCCGATACATCTTCAACGTATTTAAAGCTAAACGATACACCTCGCTTTAAACTTCTGGATTGATGAACAGGTTCTTTAATTACATAGCTCTTACTTGCTTGTTTGTCACAAGAAGTGATTGCTGTAATGAGTAGCATCAACAGTATTTTTCCTGAAATTCTCACTATTGATATTGATAGACTCTCACGTAATCAACTTGAAATAATACAGGATTATCAAACATGCTGTCATCAATTCCTTGTGAACCACCCCATGATCCTCCAATAGCAAGATTGAGAATGAAAAAGAATTGATCATTGAAAGGCCAGTCGTCTGAACTTTGCAACTGGGAGGTTTCAGCAAATGTGGTTGTTTTAACACCATCAACATAAATATGAATACGATCGAAGCCAAGGAATTCACTTTCGATCCACTCCATTGTAATTTCATGAAATTCGTTGGCGGCAGGTTCGGTAAGTGTTTGGTGCCCTTTAAAATTGAGCCCGTTCATTCCATTTTTGTTTAAGGTGTGTAGTGCACAATAAAATGTATTCGGATCGTAACCCACATGTTCCATTATGTCGATTTCACCTGCACGTGGCCAGGAACCATAACCCAACATCCAGAATGCCGGCCAAGTGCCTCTGCCTAGAGGTACTTTAAGGCGGGTTTCTACTTTACCATATTTAAAATCTTTTTTATTCTTGGTTACAATACGTGCTGAGGTGTATTGCTTTCCTTCATACGCTTCTTTGCGTGCTTCAATAGTTAGAACTCCATCTGCAACTCTTAGGTTTTCTGAACGATCGGTGTAATACTGCGCTTCACCATTACCGCCGCCATTGCCATTTACTTCGTAGGTCCAGTAATCGGTATTCAGTGTTGTTCCATCGAACTCATCTGCCCACACTAGCTGATAGACTCTCTCAGGAACAGTTACAACACAAGTTACAGACTGATCGCCTACTGTAGCAGTTATGATTGCCGTTCCGCTGGATAAGGCAGTTATTGTTCCTAAAAACACAGAGGCTACGGTTTCATCATCAGACGTCCAGATAGCTGCTTCATTGGTTGATGGTGCCTGAGTGATTGTTATTGTTGCCTTTTCGCCTAGATTAAGGGTTAGTTCACTCTTGTCTAGTTCCAGCTTATTATCAGCCACCGGATCATCGGCGCATGCTAAAAAGAGAAACAGAACTGCAATACCAAATAAAATTCTACTATTTTTCATACAATTGGTTTATAGTACCGGAGCGCAGAGCGCTCCGGTATATTTGATTTTTTTTAAATCTATTCTGCTTTCTTATAAAAGAAGGCTGCATCCATATCAAGGGTAGTGCCTTGTACGCCACCAGCTAAAAATGCCAGAATGTTTACATCTGTAAAGGTTTCACTATAGAATACACCTAAACTTCTTAAATAAGAAACAGGAATCTCAATCTCATGCCATTCGTTGTCACGAGCAAAATCCATGTAAGGGTTAACTCCTTCTATAGGTACATCGCCAATTACTACTCTGGCCTCGCTAATACCGTCGGTAAAAATGAATGAATAAGCAGTGTTTGACTGGGCGCTTTTTAATGCCACGTGGAATACATAATCATCCGGATTATTATATAAGTTCGTCATGTCAATCATTCCATATCCTGGTTGTACGTTATACCCTGCACCAGACCATCCAATTGCACCAACTGTAAAACTTATCCACTCTTCGGCTAAACCATAAGAGTTTAATCCATTTGTTGTATTACCAATAAAGGTATTGTCCCATACGTATAAGAACTTGTTTACGTCATCAACTCTGAAGTCTTCAATAATTTTGTCTTCAATAAAAGCAGCTGATGTTTCATCAATGTGAATGATGTAATAATCTGAACCTTTTAACGAAGCCGGAAGGTCGTTTGGATCAATAGTTTTTGGTGTTACAGTTACTGCACAACTTGCTGTAAATGCACCATGCGAAGCGGCTATTGTAGCTTCGCCTACTTTAATTGCAGTAACAATACCGTTTGCCACAGCAGCTACTGATGGATCTGATGAGCTCCATGTAATGGTTCCTTCGGCTCCACTTGGCTCTAAGGTTGCCACAAGTGCCGTTGACGATTCCATTTCAATCTCGAGTGTTGTTTTATCCAGACTAATGCCTGTTGCATCAATCGGATCTTCTTCTTTATCGCAGCTTACTGCAAACAGTAGCATTAAGCTGGCAAAAACTAAAATCAATCCTTTGTAATTCATAATGTTAAATTTTAAAAGTTAAATATTTGTTTTATTAATATCCTGGATTTTGTGACATTGGATTTAGGTCAATTTCCTGACTAGGTATTGGTAAAAGTTCGTGTTTCCCTTGAATAAACTCTGCCATATGATCTTGTGCTTCCTGGGTTTCAGTTGCTTTGTAAGCGTCCATAATTTCTTTGGCAATTCCCCATCTGCAGATGTCGAACCAGCGATGTCCTTCCATGCTCAGCTCAACTCTTCGTTCGTGTCTAATGGCTTTCATAAGATCTTCTTCGGTGTCGCTGTAGTTGTTGTAATTTGGGAAAGTTGGAAGTATGGAATTGTCTCCCTGGCGAGCTCTGTTCCTAACTTGCTCTAAAGCAGTTTTTGCACCAGACATGTTTCCGTTTTCGCAGCAGGCTTCGGCATACATTAAAAGTACATCTGCATATCTAATCACTTTTCTATTTAGTGGTCCTCTTGATGGATGACCCAGATCAATTCCTATATCATTCTCGTCATACATTCCTGTTTTACGATTCAAATAACGCGAACCCAAATATATTTCCTGTGTTGGATTTTCTATTTGATCGTCGGTTGGATTTAGAATAGTTGCATCTCTTCGAGGGTCATTTGCCTCAAACTCATCATAGAGGTTTTGAGTCGGTTTATTAAATCCCCATCCGCCACCAAGGTTTGATGATCGTGAGCGTGTAAGTATTGTTGTGAATGTACCTCGTGTAAAACCATTTCCTCCAATTCCATCGGCTCCACCGTAATCACCGGTTGGATCTTCTGCATATTGAATTTCAAAAACTGACTCAAGTCCATTTTCTCCGGCAAGTGTAAAGTTCTCAGCATAGTCGGATATTAAACTATATTGGCCTGAGTTAATTACTGCTTCTCCCCATAATTGTGCTTCTGAATAATTCTGACGGTATAAGTGAATCTTTAACAGCATTGCCTGTGCAGCGCCTTTCGTGGCACGTCCCAAGTCTGCATCCGAGTACGCACTTTTCTTCCATAATGCCGCTTCTGCATCTGTTAGGTCGGTAATGATAAGATTATAGATATCATCTACTGATGCACGGTCTTGTTGCCAATCGTTTGAAGATTCTATTACGAAATCTACTAGTGGTACGCCACCAAAAGTTCGTACTAAGTTAAAATAGTACATGGCTCTTAAAAATTTTAATTCACCCATTAATCTAAGCTGAATGCTTTCGGTCATGGCAGAATCAGGAGCTAATAAGGGTATTTCTCGGATTCCAAGATTACATCGACCGATGCCTTGATATTGTGCCCGGTAATAGTCCAATATAAGTCCGTTGTTTGAAATTGTTTTAAAATTCTCCATGTCATATACATCCGCCATGTCGCTAATGTTCTGACCACCTTTAAGCGCATCATCCGACATTATATCGCCAATGAAAAATTCACTGTAGTAAGTGTAATTAAATTCCCATGTTAAGGGAACATAGGCAGCATTGGTGGTATATATGCCTGTTTCACCACTTGTGAAATAATCTTCCAGGCCGGTAACCCCCGGAGATTTTTCTAATACCCACTTTTCGCAGGAGGTAAATAAGAAAGACAGTGTGATGATTAATATTGTAATTGTAGAATATCTTTTCATTTCAATTAATTTTAAATCAATATTAGCTTATAAATCCATGTTTACCCCAATCATAATTGTGCGGGCTTGCGGATAATTACCATAATCAATTCCATTACCAATTTCAGGATCATATCCTGTGTAATTCGTAATTGTGAATAGGTTATTGCAACCAAGGTAAATTCTGCATCTATCAATATTTGCCTTGTTCGTTATAGATTTAGGAAGCGTGTACCCAATCTGAAAGGTTTTCATTCGAAGGTAAGCTCCGTTCTCCACAAATCTGTCTGAAGTAGCTTTGTTTAGTGAAGTGCCGTTTGGATTTGGAATGGTGCCATCAGGGTTAATTAATTCTGTCCAATCAACACCATTTGCTTCCATACTTGCCTTAATCACATCTGAGTAATCAACCCAAACATCTCTCATGTCAGTGCTTAATGTGGCGTCATTACCTGTACCTTCGGTACGATGTCTAACCGCATTATATATTTCATTTCCATAAACACCCTGAAGGAATATTTGTAAATCAAATCCTCGATATTCAGCATTAAAATTTAAACCATAGGTTAACCATGGAAATGGATTTCCAATAACTGTTTCATCAAATGCATCAATTTTACCGTCAGGTACACCATCAGGTCCACTGCGATCCACATATTTAGCATCTCCGGCATGAGCGCCAATTTCGTCTGGAGCATATGACCATAAATGAGTTAATGCTTCTTCATCAGAATAGTATATTCCATCGTATTCGTATCCCCATAATGAAAACAGCGCTAGTCCTTCGTCATTTAAGGTTCTGTCTGAAGGAAGTGGACTTCCATCGTTAAGGGCAGTAAGTTCATTTTTAATAAAAGCAACATTACCTCCAATGGAATACTCCAATGCACCGAGTACTTTGTGATGATTAAGCACTAATTCAATACCTTGATTTCGAACCGTTCCAACATTACTCATCGGGTAGAATCTGTTACCAACTTGCGCGGGTGTCTGAACATCTAAAATCATATCTTTGGTGTCGCGAATAAAACCATCCAGGCTTCCTGAAAGGAATCCATTGCGAATTCCGAAATCGATTCCGGCATTAATCTGTTCTGTAGTTTCCCATTTTCCCCCACGGTTTGCATAGGTTGTTACCGTTGATCCATTAACGAGCTCTTGTGATACACCAAGCGGATATCCGGTAAATACATTACTACTGGATGAAATAAGGGTGACGAATCTGTTTGATGGAACCTGTTCGTTTCCAATTTGCCCCCAACCAAAGCGTAGTTTCAATTGATCGAATGCTGAGAAATCTTTCATCCAGTCTTCTTGTGTTAGTCGCCAAGCAAGGGCAACCGAAGGAAAATATCCCCACGGATTTTCCGGAAATTTACTGGTTGCATCGGCTCGAAAGTTTGCCGTTACTAAATAGCGATTATCGAACACGTAGTGCACCCTGCTTAATAATGAGAAAATACGTCTACGTTCTACATTATCGCTGGAAAGTGTTTGTTTAAGCGTTGTATTTGATAAGTACCAATTAGATTCAACTGGATTTAGAATTGCTGCTCCAGCGCCACCAATTCCATAGTTCTCATATTGCTCTATGGTTTGACCGGCCATGATAGACAAACGATGCTTTTTTGCTTCAATCTTATAATTGATGATGTTCTCACCTATTAAGGTGCGATAATGTTGCATGCTGCTTGATAAATAATTTAAGTCTCTTTGATCATAAGCTGAATATTCATATTTATCATAAAAGGACTTATCTCTATTGTTGGCTAAATCCATACTGAGAGCTGAGCGCCAACTGAAATTTTTAATGGGGGTTAACTCCAGGAAAATATCTCCAACCCAACGTTCAACCTTATTATTCGGGTGACTGTGTTCAACCATAGAATATGGATTGGTAACATTTTTAAAATTGGAAGCTGCGGAAATTTGACCACTTAGATCTTGTCCATTTTTATTAATGGAGCCGTCCGCATAGTGTGTCGGGTCCCATGGAGCCATTGCAATAGCAGCCGATAATACAGAAGCACCAGGACTTGCATCGTTGTTCATGGCATTTCTTCCGGTTGAGTTAACGAACGAAAGGTTTTCACCAATTTTTAACCAGTTGTTTACTTTGCTCGAGGTGTTCACCCGTAAGGTTAAACGCTCATAGTCTGAACCGATTATTGTTCCATCCTGGTTAAAGTAACTCGCACTGATTACATAATTATTCTTGTCATCACCACCAGTCATGGAAAGATAGTAATCCTGGACCATTGCATTTTCTCTAAAAACTTCGTCTTGCCAATCTGTTTCTACTGATGAATAGTCCATGCCATAAGGATTCGCATCCGTTTGAAGCAGTGGGTAATATGGTGAATCACCTACATTATTAACCATCCAGGCATTAAATCCATCTTGCTGATAGCTTGCAGTTGTAGAGGCATTTGGGTTCAGCTTGAGAATTGTTTCTGCGAATTCATCGCGCTGCATTAGATCCAGCTTATTCCAGCGGTTCTGAACACCGGTATAAGTATTGAAAGTAATTTTAGCTTTTCCATTGCCACCTTTTTTTGTTGTAATAAGAATTACTCCATTTGCTCCTCTCGAACCATATATAGCTGTTGCGGACGCATCTTTTAGAATTTCGGTGGATTTGATGTCATTGGGACTTAAAAAGGAAATGTCACTTACGATCATTCCATCAACAACATATATAGGTGCGCTGCCATGCACGGTACCAATTCCTCTGATACGCACAACTGCAGCTTCTCCAGGCTGGCCACTATTCGAATTTACTGTTACACCGGCTACTTTACCTTGTAAGGCCTGATCAATACCAGATGCCGGAGTTCTTTGTAATTCTTCCGATTTAACAGATGCCACAGCTCCGGTTAAATCACTCTTTTTCATTGTTCCGTAACCAATCACCACAATCTCCTCAAGTCCTTCTGAGTCGGTGTCCAGAGAAATGTTGATACTTGTTTGAGCATCAATTAACACCTCCTGAGGTTTCATGCCAAGAAAAGAGTAAACCAAGATTGATCCTTTTGCTACCTGAATATTGTAGAAGCCATCAAAATCTGTTATGGTTCCAACTGTTGTACCTTTCACAACAACCGTCACACCTGGCAACGGCATTTGGTCATCTGCAGAGGTAACCTTACCCGTGATTGTTAATTGTTGTGAAAAGAGGCTTGCTCCAGAGATGATAGAGACAAGAACTAATAGTAGAATTTTTCTCATAAGCCCAGTATTTTTGAATGTTATTAAGTTAACAAAAATTACTTTAGCAAACTTCTCGCTTTAATGACAGCGAAACAAGGATTTCTACTCCTCAATAATACTACATGTTTAAAAATGATCTACATCACAGCTACATCAGTGAGTTTTTAGTTGCTTGTTTATGTGTTTGTTAGATAGTAATCTGTTGAATGGCTTACCTATTCGTACTCATTCTTTTTTACAGTGTAGTGCAAACGATTTCGATGTAGCGGATAATAGGTGTAAATGGATTTTTTTACGGGGGGTTAGAAGTTCATTAAGTATTCCGTGAGGTTTTTATCGTGATCAAGTGCAAGCTTTTTGCGCAAGCGATAACGGCTTATTTCAACACCACGAACAGAGATATTAAGCATCGGGGCAATTTCTTTGGTTGATAGATTCATCCTTAAATAACTGCAAAGTCTCAAATCTTTCGGTGTTAAATCAGTATGTACTTTTTTAATCCGGCTAATGAAATTTTCATGAACCCTATCAAAGCTATCTCTGAATATCTCGTGACTGCGGTCGTTGTCGATGTCTTTATCAACTTTTCTTAAAAGTCCTTTAATCTTTCTTTGAACAAATACGTTCTTCGACTCCTCTGCCATAAGCTTTAAGTCGTCTTTAATTTCATTTAAAACCTGATTCTTATGTATAATACCTTGTGTTGTATTAGCTAGTTCTTTACTTTTTAGCACTACCTCGGTAGACAGTTTTTCATTTTTCAGCTTCATTAACTCTTGCTCTGCTTTTTCTTGCTCTTCTTTGTTTTTCTTCTCTTTCTGTTCTAGCTCGGCAAGTTTTTGCTGCTCCATAACTTCCTTCAGATGCTTAAATCGTTTACTTACAAAATAAACAATACTGCCAACAAAAGCGATAAACAGTAGAACATAGGCTAGATACGCCCATACTGTTCTATGCCATGGTGATTCAATAGTGAATGTTGCTTTTATAGGAATGCCGTTTACTTGATTATGATTTCTTGATTCAACAGTTAATTCATAAGTTCCTTCTTTTAGATGAGGAAACTCAATGATGTTATTCTTGCTCCAGGTAGTCCATTCTGTCTGTACATTGCTTAGCGTATATCTAAACTGGTTAGAGAGCGAATTGCCATAATAGTTGGCTGACACTGCAACACGAATAATATTATTTGAATAAGGGATGGAAATGCCTTTATCTGAATGTTCGGAGGTAAAGATATTTCCTTTAAATGAAATGTTGGAAGTTTCTCCGATTGCTTCAAAGTTGGATATTTCTGTTCTAAAGTTACTTGCTTGTTTTTTGCCATTTGGCGCATATGCATTTACAAAGCCATTCTGCGTTCCTATAATCATGTTGCCTTGTTTGTCCCAGCTAATGTTTTCAAAAGGTGAAACCATTTGATCCTCAATAAAGGATAAGGCTTGAAAATCATTGAAGAAAATGGAGTCATTGATAATCGTGAGTTTTCCAGCATTCCCCTTACTAAAATTCCAAATGCTTCCGTCTGGGCCCATAATAACTTTGGATAGGTTTCTGCTGAAATTAAAGCAACGTGATAAGTTCGTGTTCAGTTCTATTTGCTGATTCTCATAATTGAACTGATAAATACCGTCCTTTGCTGTAATGTAAATGTTACCATCCTTTAAGAATATATCATTGTACAGGTTTGATGGCAGACCACTTGTATTATCAAAGAATGCTATCTCCTTAAAGCTTTCGAGTTTGCTGTCGAGCTTTAGTTTATAGATGCCTTTGTAACCATGGCTCATCCATATATAGCCTTCGCTATCCTGATAGCTAATACGGCACGATTCATTAAATCCGTTTACTTTTCTTACAAACTTAAGGTCCTTCCCAATTATCTTGAAAAGAGCATATCCTGTATACGTGCCTGATAGCACATAGTCCGGGTGATCGTTTAATTGAATGAAATTCCAATGTCCATTAAGTGTCGATATCTGTATTGCTTCATTGTCTTTAATTAAAAATGCACCTTCGTGATGGCCGATCAAAACATGATCTTGTATTTCTGAAATGTTCCAAACCTGTCCAACCGTGTTTGGTAAAAGTTGAGCTTGATTCAATGTGCTCTTGGAATCATTAACATTGTTAATGTAAAATAAGCCTCTATTGGTACCCAGGTATATGATGTTGTCTTTAACTAAAGATGCATAACCAGTTCCGATGCCACTTGCCAGTATACTATATCCTGATGAAACCTCTGCATAAGCAATTCCTTGATTCGTAGTTACCCAAAGGTTTTGATCTCTATCTGCAAATACGTCAATTATGTCATTGTCCTGTAAGCCTTCTTCAATAGAAATCCTGTCGGTAATGGCTCCGTTTAGGTTGCAAATAAAGAGGCCTGTTTGAACCGTGCCAAACACAAATCGCTTAGCATCTAACTGTAAGCCACAATTCAATTTATAATGAATTAGCTCGGTATTGAGGTTGGTGTTCCAGGTTGTTATTACATCCTTTGATTGCTTGTAAATTCCATTTTCTCGCGTTCCTATCAGCAGATCTTCATCAGGTAACTCAATAATGCACCTGATTTCTTTATCTGCATAAAAGTCTCCATCCTTTGCTAATTCAAAGTTAGATCCGTTAAACTTTAGTAAGCCAATTCCTTTCTCCCCAACATATAGCTGATCAGAAATGTTAAATGCGAATACGAACTCATTCTTTGGTTTATGTATTTTGATTGTATCATTACAATATTCAAATATTGCATAGTATGACTGGAAAAAGACATGATCATCTATTATGATGATTTTCCAAATATCAGCTATGTTAAGATCTGTATTTGGAATAAGGTGTGTTAAACTTTTATATTTGTAATTTCCTGTTTTGTTAATGGTTAAATAGCCAAACTCCTGGTAAGCACCTACAAATAACTTGTCGTTATTATCTATTGCTAATGAACGCACATACGAACGGTTATCTACTTCAATAAGATCCCAGGTTGTTCCATCAAATGCCAGAACACCCATTCCATTTCCAAAAAACATATTGCCGCGTGAATTCTGCACAGCTGTAAAGTTTTCGGGGCCGGCTTTAAAGCTGTTTTGCGTAAATTTAGTGATGAATGGACTTCCAATATTAGATAGTTGTGCAACAACACCATGACAGACTAGAAGCAGAAGGATCAAGTATGGAATTCTTTTCATTTTAACGCTTTGTTCAAATATACTCATTTCAATGAATAGTAACAGTATGTAGTAGCATTTGTTAGCTTTAATGTGCTGTATTAACACGTCTTAATAAATTAGATTGTAATTGTTGATGTAGTTAAGATGTAAGTTTAAATGCTCGAGATGTAAGGTGATTGTAGTTTCTCATTATAGATTGTAACTTACAACAGCGATATTTATCGTGCTGAAAGATTGTGAGGGAGGATTAAAGTAATATTTTTAAGAATGCTTAATGTTATACTGATATGTTAAAAGTAATCATCGTATTTATGGTAGCTACAACCGCACTTTTCGGATGTATTGGAAATGAATCTCAAGTAGTGACGGTTAGCGGAAGAAGTATCTGTATTGATGAGGTACCTTTTTTTATTAAAGGTGTATGCTACAAACCTGTACCAATTGGAAGTAATGAAACCAGTTTTGCGAATTTGGATGAGGATCTCAAATTAATGAATGAGGCAGGTATTAATACCATTCGAGTTTATTCGCCAATTGATGACCCTTCCGTTCTCGATAAAATTCATGCCGCAGGAATAAAGGTTATTATTGATTTTGGATATAATCAGGATGGGTTCTATGATATTCTTTCCGGTTCGTATATAGAGTATGTTAAGAAATACATGCATCATGAGGCTATTCTCTTTTGGGAATTAGGTAACGAGTTTAACTATCATCCTGAATGGTTCGAAGGTG
>JBFHES010000142.1:0-12023 GCA_041584015.1 Bacteroidales bacterium | reverse complement strand
TCAGGAATCGAGAATTCGTTGATGGCCTATCCAAATCCTGTTGCTAGTGCAACTATGATTAATTATACCATTGAAAAAGCTGGAAATGCAAAGCTCCTCCTGTACAATGCCATTGGCGAATGTTTAGGTGTAATGATTGATCAAAATCAATCGGCAGGTGCACATTCCCATGAACTCAATATGAGTAATTATGAGGCTGGCATCTATTACATAAAACTGCAGGTTAATGATAATGAGTTAGTACAAAAAATATCTAAACTTTAGATTTCCTATCTAAATGTAATGCGGGGCCGGGGCAAATTGTTGTCCCGGCCTTTTTGTTTATATTTCTGAAAGCATTTAAGCAGAATGATATAATAGTTAAAGGTTATTTGTACGGCCAAAAAGTTGAGCCTATTGATCGTTAGAACTTATTGCATCTGCAATAAATAATACAGGCTGATAACAGCCTGTAAGCTAATCTGAATCTCAGAATAATAGAGCATGTTGCTTTCTCTGGTCTGTTTCAGAAAAAAGACTTATCTTTACATCAACTGCCTGAATATTGAAAAAGATGCAGGCAATTCAAATACTATTCAACAATCTATTGCCAAGAGCAAACAAATATTATTTAATTTTTAATGATGTTTAATTTATTGTAATCGGTGGCATAGCAATACCGGTTATCGAAAAGAGTTAATTTCACTTACATGCTATTTGTCCACTAACTTAATGTTATTAGAACGATGCCGGGTTCTGTTATATCTTGTTATTTATAATATGGGTGAGTTGGTAGCTTATCATTGGGTTGATAGCAAATTTCGGCTGGATTGAAGTTAAGTTTAAATAGAGGTAGGCAAGGTCTAACAACTGTGCCTGCAAATTTCGATAAGCAACTGTTTTTTTGAATTAATCATATTGTTTAACTAAAACTTACAAAAATGGTAGATCCTTACATTGGACAAATTAACATGATTGCATTTGGTTATGCGCCAAGAGGCTGGGCCTTATGCGACGGACAATTATTGAGTATTGCGGAACATAGTGCGTTGTTTGCTTTATTGGGAACAAGATATGGTGGCGATGGACGATCAACTTTTGCCTTGCCAGATTTAAGAGGTAGGGTGCCGCTTCACCCAGGTAACGGGCCTGGATTATCAACATACACCCTCGGGCAGATGGGAGGAGTGGAGCATGTCGTCTTGCATCAATCACAACTTGCCCAACACCATCATGGAGCTAACACCGGAACCTTAACCGTTGCTATTCCTGCAGTAAACAAAGAAGGCAATAGCACAGCTCCAGGAAGTGATAAGTCTTTGTCAATAGTTAATACAGGAGAAAGACCTGCAACGCAATACCCCGCTTATAGTGGCGATGCTCCTGATTCAAGTTTACGACCAGGAACTGTATCAGGATCGGTAACGATTGATAATACAGGTGATAATCAACCACATGAAAACAGACAGCCCTTGTTGGCCGTTAATTTTGTTATTGCACTGGATGGATCATTCCCACCACGACCATAAATGGTTTTAAATAATTGAGGAAACTCATAAAACAAATAAAATGACAACTAACATATGGCAATTCGGAACGTACCCCAGAACTAACTAAGATATAGACGTTCGTAACACTTCTATTAAGCCGGGATAACTCTCTTCCCGGCTTTATTTTGTCGAATAGTGAAATGATTTTATGCAATTAATCATATTTTTTCAATTTGTATTTCATTGTACTTTCTGCTAGCTTAGAGACATAAATTAATGACGAATATTATTGTTCTGAAAAAGATTTACGAAAGGAAACTAACTGAATTTAATTAACTAGTTTATAATGAATAAGGAAATAATTAAATCGTTTGATGAAAAATCAGATGCTGAATTGTTTGATTTTTTTAAACACGACGGGCCACTGAATTTTGAGAAGAGAATTATTGCTGGTTGTATTTTAAAAGAGCGACGATATAATAATCAGAAGTTACTTAAAGAGAGGGCGCTAACTGTTACTGCTATTAAAGACAACATTAAAGAGCATGGCATGACTGAGAAAATTGAAGCAAGGAATCGAAAGAAGATTAACCTAAGTACCTTATGGTCATTTGTTCAATTAGTTGCTCTTTCTGCATTATCTTATTACATGTACCAAAACGGAACAACAAATTTGTGGCTTCTTTACGTTCCGGTAGCAGTGGGATTAGGTTCTCTTGCTTATAATGTGTTAACTTCCTCAGGAAGATTAAAGAAGCTTATGGATTTTGATAAAGAAAATGTTGATTTGTTAAAATACAGATTGCAATTGATCGAGAGGGAATGGCAGTTTTAGTTAATGGTTTCTAATTATAAGGCATGTGAACTGTGAATTTCTGATTTCGAAATAAATCCGGTTGCTTCTTCAGAAGTTTCCATTTTAGCAAAGAAATATTCTAGTGGTTTTAATCGTTTGTCAGGTAGTAGTTTAACTAAATAACTAAGAAAATATGAAGCAAGTTGTAAGTTTGATACTGTTATTAATGATCATGAGTTCCTGCGCTACGGTATTTCTGCGTAAGGATTACCCTATAAGTGTTCGGAGCGAGGTGCCCAATACAAAGGCAGAAATATTAGACAGCACTTACACTTTACCTGCAAAGCTAAGGGTGCCGCGTTCAAAAGATGATTTAACTATTAAAGTGATAGGTGATACTATCTCTCGTAATTTTGTAGTTAGGTCTTTTCCTAATGAAGCATTTTTATTGGGCAACCTATTTTGGGGACCAGCCTTTCCTGTGGCATATGCGGTTGACTTTACCAATCACAAACGTTTTACTTATGGAAGAGATGTTTATTTAAACCTATCTGATAGTAACAATATTATACGGCCATTGCTGACGGATTTATATTATAAGTCTATTAAAAGTCGTGAGTTTGCAGAGAAGGGTGATCTGAATTTTTCTTGCTCGCTGCCATGGGTAAATAGCTTTTATATGCAGCCAAAAGGCGAAAGCTCAAAAGTGAATACAGGCTTTCTTGGTGCCTCCCTAGGATTCGAATATTTTTATAAGCAGAATAAATTCGGATCATTAACTATTAGTGGTGTTATGGACTTTTTCTTGCCGTTTCCGGCACCTGTTGATTTTAGTGGAGAATCCGAATCTATGAGCTCAGTTTTTTTAAGTCTAACTGATAATTATAAGTTCAAGCGATTTACCTTGGGATACGGTCTTAATTACTCACAAAATACGTGGAAGTTTATTTATCACGACAGGTTTGATCCACCGCCGCCAACCCGTGAACCGGCAACACGTAAAGATGCCTCAATAGGAATGACAATTGATGGTTACTATCAGTTTGGCAAATTCATGTATTTGGGGCTTATTTATCGACCTACATTTTTAAGCATTATGCCTGAGCCCGAATTAAAGTATCAACATTTAATAAGTTTAGATCTAAAAATGAGAATTCAATTTCAGAATTTTTAACTTTAGGGATTATAAAAACTAATCACAATCAACCAAGCACGCAAACAACTAATTAATTTGCAATGAGACTAGCATTTACAGTATTTATACTCCTTTTAGCTCTATCTGGTTTTGCCCAGAGATTAGCGTATCCGGCAACATTTAAAACCCCGGTGAGCGATACTTTATTCTCAATTATTTTAGAAGATGATTACCGATGGTTTGAAGATGAGTCTGTTGAGGGCACAAATGAGTGGATAGAAATGCAAAATACATTGTGCCGGAAGTATCTTAAAAAGGCGTCGCTAAAAGCTAATTCATACAATGCCATTGACAAGTACTCTTTTGTTAAGTGTGAAAATCCACAAAAGATAGGCGACTATTATTTTACGCACGGATATTACAATGATTTTAGTGTCCCCGCGCTGTTTTATAAGCAAGGCCTAAGAGCGGAGTATTCTGTACTGGTAGATCCTAACTTTATTTCAAGAAATGATATTATCAATCTGAAAGGATATAATGTTTCGAAGGATTCAAAACTATTGGCCTATCAATACAGCAGAAACGGCAGCGATTGGGGTGAGATAGAAATTGTGAATCTGAAAAATGCTGTTACCAAAAGCGATCGGCTTGTAAATGTTAAATTCTCAGGGATGGCTTGGCGAGGAAATGGCTTTTATTATTCAAAATATCCCACAACGCGTTTAGGCAAAACTATAGGGCAGGAAATATATTATCATCAAGTAGGAACGGCACAAAGTGAAGATGAATTAATCTTCAAACGGTCGAAGAATCCGGAAGCAACATTTACCTGCACAACCACCGATGATGAGCGGTTCTTAATCATAAAAGAGATTGACGAAGTAAAGTCGCGCATTAATATTTTTTACACTGATTTTAGTGAGGCAATACCTTCACTTAAGCCGCTAATAACCCGCTTACATACCTCCGACAATATTTCTATTTTAGATAACATTGGCGATACACTTATTGCCACTACATTTAAAGATGTGAACAACGGGATGCTAATTAAAATAGACACCAAAAATCCACGGGTATGGAAGTCATTCATTCCTGAGTATGCGTCGGCATTACTGCTTGAAACGGTCATTCTAGAGAATTGTCTGATTAATATATATCAGTCGAACAGAAAGCAGCAGATTGTCTTTTACAACTATCAAGGTGAAGTTTTACATGCCATTGATCTTCCTTTTGGATTCTCGGTGAATGGCTTTAATGGAGAGCAAAGCGATAAGGAAATCCTGTTTTCATACGAAGGTTATACGCAGCCGAAAATTGTGTATAAATTAAATGTTGAGACCTACGAAATGAGCCCACTGAGTGCTACCATCGTAAACTTTGATCACACTAAATATGAAACAAAAGCTATAGAGTATTATTCTTTTGACAGTACCTTGGTTTCGCTGTACATGATTTATAAACAGGGCACCGATCTAAGTACTCCCAATCCTTTGCTGCTTGAAGCTTATGGAGGTTTTGGTTCCATTGCAACTCCTGGTTTTAGGCCCGGCTTAATTCATTTTCTTAACAAAGGTGGTGTCTTTGCCTATGCCAATATTCGTGGTGGTGGAGACAAAGGAAAGGAATGGGCTTTTTCAGGTAGAGGCTTTGAAAAGAATAATTCATTTAATGATTTCATCGCAGCATCGGAATATCTAATTAATAATAATTTTACTTCTGCTAATCAACTTGGTATTACAGGTGGATCTAATGGCGGTTTGGTGGTGGCTGTTGCCATGACCAGAAGACCCGATTTATACAAGGCTGTAATCCCTGTTGTTGCACCGTTTGATATGGTTCGATTCGATAGATTTACGATAGGGCATTTGCATCACGATGAATATGGGAGCTCCAGCGATTCCTTAGGCTTGCTCAATTTGCTTTCATATAGTCCGCTTCATAATATCGATGCAAGCATTAATTATCCCGCCACGCTTATCATGACATCAGATAATGATGACCGCGTACCACCATTGCATTCCTATAAGTTCTGTGCAAAGATGCAAAGCAGTTCCGCACAGCTGAATCCAATATTGCTTCGGGTAGCCGAAGATGCCGGACATTATGGTGCAGGCAGCTCATACAGAAGTAGCCTGAAAGAAGAAGCGGATAAGTACAACTTTTTAATATATCAATTGATGGAGGTACAGTGATTTCTTCATCGCCAATAAATTGTAAACACTTATTTTGAATCATTAACTTAACGCTATGAAAAGAAAAAAAATCAGTTTGGTGCTGTTCGCAATGTTACTGTTGGTATTGGGTAGCTGCGAAAAGGAGAAGGAAGAAGATGTCTTGAGTGATCCAATGTTTGGAACCTGGCGAATAGAATCAAGTGAATCTTTAGCAATTGACGGAACCGATACATTGCTAAGCGAGACAAATTCTGACGGGAGAATGTTTCAGTTAAAGGCTGACTCAGTTATGCTTGTTTATTGGAATTATCCGTACAGTTTTAAAAACTCCATTTGGTATCGCAAAGGAACGGATAGTTTGTATTTGTTTTTTGATGGCCCTGAGTCGTTAATATTCTTTAACTACAAATATATACCAGTTGATGAAACCAGAATGAAACTTGAAGATACTCATGGCATATCAGAAGGTATAGTTCTGAAAACAATCTATGATGTGAATAAATACGAATAGTTTTGCATTAGATCTTGCGAGACATGGGATAATATAAAAAAACCGCTTCGTAATTGAAGCGGTTTTCTTGTATCTATATAAAGCAATATTATTCGAATTGCTTAAATGTATTTTTAATTACTTCGATTGCTTCGCGTAATTGTGTTTCGTTGATTGTTAATGGTGGAGCAAAACGAATAATGTGTCCGTGAGTTGGTTTAGCAATTAAACCATTCTCTTTCATTGCAACGCAAACGTCCCAAGCAGTTTTACCATTCTTTGGCTTAATAATTACTGCGTTTAAAAGACCTTTACCACGCACCAATTCAATCATGTCTGATTTAATACTGCTTAATTCTTCGCGGAAAATCTTACCCATGTTTTCAGCATTTTCCTCAAGGTTTTCATCCTTAACAACCTGAAGTGCAGCAACAGCAACTTTACAAGCAAGAGGGTTTCCTCCATAAGTAGAACCGTGCTCACCCGGCTTAATAACCAACATAATATCGTCATCGGCTAGTACCGCTGATACAGGGAATACACCACCAGAAACGGCTTTACCTAAAATAAGTACATCTGGACGAACTCCTTCGTGATCAACTGCTAACATTTTACCGGTACGTGCAATACCAGTCTGAACTTCATCAGCAATAAAAAGAACGTTCTTCTTCTTACATAAATCAAAAGAAGCTTTTAAGTATCCATCTTCTGGTACGTAAACACCAGCTTCACCTTGAATAGGTTCAACTAGGAAACCAGCTACGTTTGGATCTTCTAATGCTTTCTCAAGAGCAGGTATATCATTGTATGGTACAATTACAAAACCAGGTGTGTAAGGACCAAAACCGCCACGTGCATCAGGGTCGGTTGACATAGATATAATGGTAGTTGTACGTCCGTGGAAGTTGTTCTCACAAACTACAATTTTAGCTTCATTGGTAGGAATGCCTTTTACATCATATCCCCAACGACGGCAAAGCTTGATAGCAGTTTCGTCTGCCTCAGCACCTGTGTTCATTGGTAATACTTTGTCGTATCCGAAATACTTGGTAATGTACTCTTCGAATTCACCTAATACTGAGCTGTAAAATGCTCTTGATGTAAGTGTTAGTTTTTTTGCTTGTTCCTCAAGTGCACCAACAATCTTTGGGTGACAGTGACCTTGATTAACCGCTGAATAAGCAGATAGAAAATCAAAGTATTTCTTGCCTTCAACATCCCATACATATACACCTTCGCCTCTGTCTAATACAACTGGGAGTGGGTGATAGTTATGAGCGCCGAACTTATCTTCTCTATTAATGTAGTCTTGACTTGTCATTGTCATAGCGTAATAATTTAAAAGTTAAACATTTATGTATATCTATTTTCTTTTGCAAGTCTAGCAAAGAACTGGAACATTTCAAAACACAAAATAAGACACTGAACATGTTAAAAAATAGGTTTTGCTTAGGCAATAAAGGTGCCTTCATAATTTCCAATTAACAGGCCGTAGAAAGGGATGTATAATTGATTCTGTACAATGTGTGAATTGGTTTGCATCGTTTCTCAATTTTCAGTTCATTTGCAGCTTATTAGAAGAGAGAAAATGGGCTTAGTAAAAGTAATATTAAAATCAGGGAAAGACCAATCTGTAAGACGTTTACATCCCTGGATTTTTTCAGGTGCAATTAAGAAAATTAAAGGTGAAGTTGCCGAAGGTGATTTTGTTGATGTTTACGATAACAAAGATGAGTTTCTGGCAATTGGATATTATCAGATTGGATCGATTGCTATAAGGCTGGTTACTTTTAAAGATGTTGAAATTAATGAAGCCTTCTGGACCGAGCGAATTACTATTGCGTGCAATCATCGCAGGCGTATGGGGTTTTTGAATGAAGGCAGTGATACCAATGTATTCAGGCTAATTCATGCCGAAGGCGATAACATGCCCGGTTTAATTGTTGACTTTTATAACGGTGTGTGTGTTGTGCAAATGCATGCTGTTGGAATGTATAGAATAAGGGAAACTATTTATAAAATTCTACAGGAAGTTTTAGGCGATAAATTAACAGCGATCTATGAAAAGAGCGATAAAACGCTGCCTTTCAAGGCCGATATAAGTCCTAAGAATGGATACGTTTGGGGAAAGGCTCCAGGCGGTGAAGTGTTGGAATATGGCAATAAATTTTTTATCGATTGGGTAGAGGGACAAAAAACAGGCTTTTTTGTTGACCAAAGAGAGAATCGCAAGTTGTTGGAACATTATGCAAAAGATAGAAATGTGCTGAATATGTTTGGTTTTACCGGAGGCTTTTCTGTATTTGCCATGCGTGGAAATGCAAAGCAAGTGCATTCCGTTGATAGCTCTAAGGCCGCCATCGAAATGACCAATAGAAATATTGAGGCCAATTTTGGCGATGATCCAAGGCACGAGTCTTTTGCTGTAGATGCTTTTAGTTATTTAGATGATATTAAGGGAAAGTATGATTTGATCGTGCTTGATCCTCCCGCTTTTGCAAAGCACCAAAACGTGGTGCACAATGCGCTGCAAGGTTACAAGAAATTAAATGCTAAGGCAATTGAGCAGATAAATCCAGGCGGCATTATTTTTACATTTTCATGTTCGCAGGTGGTGAGCAAAGAAATGTTCAGAAAATCAGTGTTTGTAGCCGCTGCCAATACAGGAAGAAATGTTAAAATTTTACATCAATTATCTCAGCCGCCAGATCATCCGGTAAATATTTATCATCCTGAAAGCGAATATCTTAAGGGTTTGGTAATTCAGGTGGACTAGTTCTTCTGTAAAAAAGTGCTTTTCAATCGACTTTTCTTAAAACATTTTCGCTATTTTTTCCGTAAGGGAAATGTTGATTACTTTGTTAATCGTTAAAATTTTAAGAAGCTGATTTTGTTGTAATTAACAATTAATTTTAAGGTTTGGAAATATCCGACGGGAAAGTCCGAATTTTAAGATTGAGGAATTTGGTTATTTGTATGAACCAAAAGCAACTATTCAAGTTAAGAATAGTCAGTATACTAGGTAATGGGAAAAATACGGAAGATAGATATACTTGCATGGCTAACAACTATTTTATTAGTTGTTTCTGTGTCTTCTATTTTAGCTTTTTCTACCGAAAAAAAATCGCCGCCAAACTCGGGCAAAAATTCTGCCCCTCCATGGCCCAATTTTGTTACTATATCAGAGTTAATAACTAATGTTACCTGTTTTGGTGGATCTAACGGATCAATTGATGTAACTATTACAGGTGGTAATACGCCAACGGCTTATCTCTGGTCTACGGGAGAAACCACCCAGGATATAAGCGGCATAAAAGCAGGTGTATACGAATTGTCAATAACTGACAATACCGCCAGCGAAAGTACCTTCACTTTTTTTGTTGATCATGATTCGTACATAAATGTGGCTATCGATTCCTCTGATTACAATGGTTGGGGAATCAGTTGCAATGGCGAATCTGATGGCTGGGTAACGATTGTACCAAGCAATGGTTCAGGTGTCTATAGTACAGTTTGGAATACTGGTTCAACAAACACCAGTCTATCTGGCTTAGGTGCAGCCAACTATCATTTTACAATAACAGATGCATCAAGCTGTGCATTAGAAAGTGGTAGCTATTCTCAGTTTGATTCAGTTTCATCCTGGACCAGAAATCAGAATCAATCGTACATGCCGGTTGGAATTTCTCAGAACTCGATAATAATAAATGGAAGTTTGGTGAATCATAAGGTGTTTGTTGGAGCCTTCTTTAAACACCAGAACACCTATGTGTGCAGTGATACCATTAGCACGGATAATTCCATTCTAGGATTAGAAATTGATTTGTGGCAAAATGATGGAACTACGGTTCCAACAGGATACACACCCGGTGATTCAATTCACTGGCGCATATACGACCCTGTAACGCAGAAGGAATATGTGGGAATACCTACGTATGCCGAGAATCCTTTTATAACGACTTTAACCGATGGGCTTTTCGATGTAAGTGGTGATCCTTGTATTATACAGATTCTTGAAGCGCAAGTTGTGGATAGTGCAACCTTGGTGCATTTAACCGCGCCCCCAGTTCCGGTGTTTTCTTCTGTGCTTTCTAATTATGCAGGCTTTCAGGTAAATCCAAACGGCGCAAGCAATGGAGATATTAACCTGTTTGTTGCAAACCCGACCTTGCCCGCCGTTTACAGCTGGTCAAACGGAGCAACAACCGAAGATATTTCATCGCTCACTGCAGGATTATATAACCTGACATATACCTATAACAATGGTTATTGTTTTGCAAACACATCCATTACCCTAACAGAACCAACCGCATTAACGGTTACCGAAACAGTTACATCCGTTTTATGCAATGGTGAAAGCAATGGAGCTATTGACTTAACAGTAAGCGGAGCGGTTACACCCTATACTTATTTATGGTCGAATGGTGCATCTACTCAGGACTTAACCAACCTGCCGGGTGGGACTTATGATGTTACGGTTATTGATAACAGTGGCGAACTAATTCAACAGCCATTTGATTGGTCCTATGTAACAACCGATAACAATCAGGTTGTATTGTTACTTCCCGGATCAATAAGTATTGATGGCTCCCAAATTCAGGTGGGTGATGTTGTTGGCGCCTTTTATAATGATAATGGCACATTGAAGTGTGGTGGCTATATTGCCTGGAATGGTGCAATAACCTCCATAACTGCCTGGGGAGACGACGCATCAACATCAACTATTAAGGAAGGATTCTCAACAGGAGAGGAGACCAACTGGAAAATATGGCGTCAAAATGATTCCGTAACTGTTGATATGGAGGCCACCTATTCATCTGTTGGTGGTGCATTTACATGTTCGAATGAATATGCAGCAAATTGCCAGAGTGGTATCGCTCTAATGAGTGGTTCAATTTTGACAGCTTATGCAGGTGCAAATTATACTTCGAGTATCAGCATTGCTGATCCAACTCCATTGGCTATCAATTTTATTAATGTAATACCAACCTGCGACGGTTTGGCAGATGGTGGTGCTACGGCATTTGTAAGTGGAGGAACCCCGGCATATAATTACAGTTGGTCGAACGGAGGCTCGTCGCTATTATTATTGAATGTGCACACCGATGAATATACGCTTACCATTACCGATAATAATGCGTGCACCACAGAAAGCACAGTGTCAATTCCTTCAAATATTCCACCATTTGTTTATGCGGGTTTAGGCGATACGGTTTGTGCAGGGGAAGACATAACCTTGCCGGGGCAAATAATTACCAGCTGTGTTGCCGGATGTGAGCAGCCAGCGAATTATTGTAGTATAACAACAGGAGATCCAACTTTTGAATACATATCTAATGTGGATATTAACGGAAATAGTAATGCAAGTATAGGTAATGGAATCTCTTGTTATGAGACAAGCACTTTTGAAACATTGACGATTGGAAATAGTTATCAATTCGAGGTTACAAACTGGACCGATTATCTGCCATCTCAAGTAGATGAGTATATAGTAATTTTCATAGATTGGAACCGTGATGGTGATTTTGACGATCCCAGTGAGCTTTATTCTGAGGTTGACAAGAATACATTTACATTCGATACTCTAATTACTGTGCCAACCTCTGCGGTTATTGGTTTCACTAAAATGAGGATTCTTGCCAAAGATAGCATCGCTCCAAACACAACAGCAACACCATGTGAAAGCCTTGCTTGGGGAGAATATGAAGACTATCAAATTGAAATTATTTCACCAACGATCACTGTCACCAATTCCTATTGGTTAAGTCAACAAGGTTATCAATATGCTGGATTAACACCAACAATTACTAATGTTGCCTATCTTGATACAGGGTACTATTATCTGTATGCGGTTGGTGCTGATGGATGTACTTCTGCCACTGATTCGTTTTACCTGGCGCTTATTGAACCAGCAATTTCCAGCCTAACACAATTTGATTTCTTCTGCCCGGGTGATGAT